>JAGNPC010000097.1 GCA_017989795.1 Paludibacter sp.
TAATTGCCGCAAGAGACACTTCGGCTTTAAATGCCGCTGTGTGCTTTTTTCTTGTCTGTTTCATGACCACAAATTTAATCATTTTTTTTAGCTTAACTGGTGGTCCGAATATTGGGGAGTATTATACATGTACTATTTCATTAGTAAGAGAAGATGTTATTGATACTTTTATCGAAAAAGTAAGCGTAGTTTACGAATCACAAACAGGTATAAAACCGGAATTCTATATTGCAGAAATTGGAGAAAGTGCTTGTAAGCTAAAATAAAATATTATTGGTTGTTTTGATTGAGTCTATGTTCACTATCTTTCTGTATTAGTTTTTTAAGGTCGGAAAGAATATCTGACAATTCAAAAAGTCGGATATTCTTTCTTTTTAAAATAGAATAAATCGCTAATAAGTAAAAAAACATGAGATATACTTATGAAATAAATCCGGAAGGTGAAACGATCAATGTAGTAACGATAGGTCATTTAGAGACAAAAGAGCTAGCCGATTTGGGTCTGAAAATTTTGTTGAAAGCAAAAGAACTGAAGTACAGAATAATCTTCGATTGCAGACAGTCAAGAAACAAAATCACAATTGCAGAAGCATATTATTGGTACGCCACACATTACGATCATATTGATATTGTATTAAGAAATATCCCTATAGCCTACATAGTAAATAAAGAAGATTGGAATTTTTATTCTTTCTTTGAATGTACCTGCATGAATCAAGGTATTCAAATAAAAGTATTTCAGGAAGAAGCAGACGGATTGAATTGGATTGAAAAATTTAAAAGATAGAAATACTATTTTTTTTAGTCGAATTACATGTCGACCGGATTAATAGGTCACTATATTATATTTATTGCTTGTTTAAGATTGAATCTATGTTCACTATCTCTCTGTATTAGTTTGTTCAGGTTTGGAAGTATGTCTGATAATTTAAGAAGTCGGGTATTCTTTCTTTTTAAATCACATTTAAAAGTTCACGTTCACTATACTTTCAATTATGTTTTAAGGTGGGAAAGAATGTTTGCACTCAGCAATGAGTCTGACATTCTTTTTTTTTGGGGGGGATTACAGAGTATCGACTCTGTCTAATATCTCAATTCTGTGCTCCAATTAATTTTTCATGTATTATCTGGTTGTTTTGTCAAGTGTTTTGCGCCGTTCACTTGACAAATATTACAAGTTTTAACTCGTGTAAACTCGCAAAATACATTTCTAATAGTTGTGATTTTACACTTGGAAACTCATATTTCGACTGCGATAATATCCGAAAATCGGTTATTATCGCAGTCATTATATTATTTGCAAGGCATATTACTCTCTTCTTTACCAGGTATCCAACATGCCAACTCCACATATTTAATTCGTCAGTACATGTTTTCGTTTATATTTTTCTGTTTTTTTGAAAAAAAATAATATTTTGACTGCAATAATATCCGAAAAGTGATTATATTTGCAGTCAGAATATATTAAACGTGTAATAATGAATACTGCTTCTACCATAAAAGAATGGATAAATAAGCTCCAACAAAATGGCAAGCTTTACTTTTCCATGGAGCAGGTTACAGAAGCCTTCCCGAACTTGCAGTCTACAGGGATTCGTAGCGCACTCACTCGACTTTCATCAAAAAACAGCATCGTCTCTGTTTGGAAAGGATTTTATGTAATAGTACCAACATCATATACCGCCCAAGGTATACTCCCTCCGGTTATGTATATCGACCATTTAATGAAGCATATCCAACGTCCTTATTACGTCGGATTACTCAATGCTGCTGCATTCTATGGCGCTGCCCTTCAGCAGCCGCAGGTATTCTCGGTAATTATTCAACAGCCAACGCTTCGCGACAATAACAAAAAAAATGTTCGGTTACAATTTGTGGCGCGGCGTAATTTCCCCGCAGATGAATTACTCGAAACACGAAAAACTCAAACCGGCTACGTCAAAATATCCTCCCCTACTCTTACGGCCGCAGATATTATTCAATATGAGAAAGAAATTGGAGGATTAAATAGAGCATGTACAGTATTGAACGACCTGACGGAGTTACTTGATTTTACAAAAACTCCGGATAGTTATTTCAATACTGTTAGTACTGCAACAATTCAACGCTTGGGATACTTATTGGAAAATGTTGTTGATTCGCCTGACTTAGCAAATCAGTTGTATGACAAAGCATTAAATGCCAATTGTAGCTTTCAGACTATTCCGCTCAAAGTTGGCAAAACAACTGAAGAAAAAACAACAGATCGGAAGTGGAAAATTATAATTAATACTGAAATTGAAATTGACGAGTAAATCAACTCATGTCAACGATTTAAAAATAAATAAATGATACCCATATCAGCAATAGAAGAATGGAGAAATAAAGTGCCATGGCAAACAAACGAACAAGTCGAACAGGATTTGATCATTTGTCGTGGACTTACAGAAATATTTAAAGATGAATTCCTGTCACAATCGCTGGCATTCCGTGGAGGTACAGCCCTTCACAAGCTATATCTTTCACCGCAACCACGTTATTCCGAGGATATTGATTTAGTGCAAATCAGTGCCGGACCAATAAAACCAATCATAGATAAACTTCGTGATGAAGTATTATCTTTCCTTGGCGTTCCTGTTGTAAAGCAAAAGGCCAACAACAATACACTGATTTTTCGCTTTGAGTCTGAAATTGCACCAGTTATGCCTATTCGGTTGAAGGTAGAAACTAATTGCAGAGAACATTTCTCGGTATTAGGCTGGTCAAAATTCCCATTTTCGGTAGAGAGCGAATGGTACACCGATGCGTGCGAAATTACCACCTATCCTCTCGAAGAATTGTTGGGAACAAAACTTAGGGCACTCTACCAACGGCGCAAAGGTCGTGACTTATTCGACCTGTACACAGCCATAACTCAAAAGGATTTGAATTTCGACCAAATACTTACTTGCTATCGCGAATACATGAACTTTGTCGTGGGCAGCAATGTACCCACACCAAAAGAGTTCTTGCTAAATATGGAAGAAAAAATGCAGGATGATGAATTCCTCGGCGACACTCAATTATTATTGCGAAATGGGGAAGCTTACGATCCACAAAAGGCGTATGAGTTGGTGAAAAATAGATTAATAGAAAAAATATAGACCAAATCGAAATCAATTGTGTAGATTTGCGTTACAAAATAATTAGGCTATAAATAATTGACTAGTAATTAAAATGAGGTCAGAAAACGTTGTTAGAAAAGAAATTTCTGAATTATTGAGTAGTGAGGAAACTGACTATTCCAAAATTCTGTCGTTATCGAATGAACTTGCATCCTTCGATAAGAATAATATTCGTTTTTCGGTAGATGCTGGAGTGATTGACAGGCTGGGCAATGAATTAGTTGCTCGTCAAGAGACCGCTGTTTCAGAGTTGGTTAAAAACTCATATGATGCAGATTCAGTGACGGTAAATCTTTCATTTTATAATTCCAATGAGGTTGGTGGCAGGTTAATTATCTCTGATGATGGAGTTGGAATGACAAGAGAACAGCTTATCAATGGATTCATGAGAATTTCATCAACTGATAAAAAAGATAACCCATTTTCTGATAAGTATAACAGAAAACGAGCAGGACAAAAAGGAATCGGACGGTTTGCAGTTCAACGTCTCGGCGAAAAGCTGACGATTATAACTCAGACTAAAGATAGCGATGAAGCTTTAAAGTTATCGATTGATTGGAATGATTATTCTAGCAATAGTGAATTATATGGAATTACTAATGCATTAGAATCAACTACCAAGCAAAGAGAGTTTGGAACTACACTTATTATAGATAGCTTAAGAGATAGATGGACAGAAGCAGCAATCAAAAGGATATATAGATATGTTTCCGATATTCTACAACCATTTCCACTTGGCAACAAATATAAACAAGAAGATAAAACTGATGAAATAGAAGATCCTGGTTTTAAAGTTTATTTTTACCAATTGCTCGATGGAAAAAATCGAAAAAGAATTAGTGATGATAAAATAATGATTTACAATCATGCGAGTGCATGTGTCGACGGTTTAATTGATGAAAAAGGGAATGGATTGTATTCAATTGTTAGTGAAAAATTAGACTTTACTTTTGAAGGGAAAATTGGTTTAGATCCAGATAATAACGAAAGCCTTTTTGATAAGATAAAAAATGTGAGTTTTAGAGCATATTATTTTATTGGTATAGGCGCTTAGACCGCCCGAGTTAATAAATTGATTATAAACGTACAGGTTCATTGTAAACCATTTTTTTTATGAGTAAATCGAACATCGTGTCCATATTTGAACGTCTATTATACCTGAAATGGTATTCATCAAGGTATCCTTGAAGTCGTTCTTTGCTGCAATGGTGATGAATTCCCCGTAGCCAGCCTTTCAAATTCATGATATGAATATGTATATCTTGAAAGCTCTTTCCATTTTCAGATTTGATTTGACTAAGATTGGGGTAATCCTTTTTCAAAGGAATATATCCTCTCCATTCATCTGTTATGATTGTTGCTTCTTTACCAATATACGATTCAAAGAATGG
The DNA here is from genome assembly GCA_017989795.1 of Paludibacter sp. Taxonomy (GTDB): domain Bacteria; phylum Bacteroidota; class Bacteroidia; order Bacteroidales; family Paludibacteraceae; genus Paludibacter. Next base: position 4,535 of record JAGNPC010000097.1, read on the forward strand.
TTTGAATGAATTAGCCGAAGCATTGTCGATACATTGTGCATAAGCTCGTCCAACTCCGCCTGGAACAATTTCCAGAGCAACGATTACAAGTTTTTTGTCACCTTTGCTTCGACCTTGTTTGCCCTCTTCCTCTCCACCGATATAGAACTCATCAATATGAACTATACCGTTGATTGGATGCAATTTACTGCTTCGCATAGCTTGTTGAATTTTCCATTTAAATTCCCAACAAGTCTTTTGACGCAGCTCAAATTCTTGTGATAATTCTAATGTAGACATTCCTTTCTTCTTGGTGCTTATCTTAAATGCAATATGAAAAGCTAACAACAAAGGAAACTTACATTTATCAAACATGGTTCCGGCAGTCGGACTTTCATCGTATTTACATTTCATACAGCGTCTTGAAAATGGTCTAACACCATTATAGTATTTTGTATGACCACATTTTTTACATTGATAACCAGTATCCCATTTTATCTCCGATAAATAACGATAACAGTCTTCATCTGTTGAAAATGTATTGTGAAATTTGATTGAGTTCACGCCGATAAATTGATTTCTTTGATTCATGCTACAAAGGTAGCAATTATAAAATTAATGGGCGGTCTAAGCGCCTATACCAATAAAATAAATTAGCGACAGTATAAAAAAATGTATCGACTTTGACTATTACAAAAATACACTGAACTCTTTTAATCTAAAATAAATACTTTTAGCTATATTTGCCGGTATAAATTCGGATAATTCTGGTTTTAATATCAGTTTATACATTATTTTTAATCGTTTATCTAGCCTTAAAATCCGGTAATTATGAAATTAAAATTACGTTTCAACTTCTTTTTTAAACTATTGGCAGGTATTACTCTGTTAGCAACATTAACCAGTTGCGACAATGCCGAAGTAGTAAAACCACCGGTAATTGTAAAACCGGAAGTTCCTGTTTTTGTTCAGTATGGTACTCCTTTCGGAGATGTTGTTGACCCGCGTGATGCTGTTATTTATCAGGTTAACATCAGGGCGTTCAGTGCCACCCATAATTTTCAGGGCGTTACTGCCCGACTCGATTCCATAAAAAGTCTGGGTATTAATGTGATTTACCTTATGCCCATTTACACGGTAGGTGCATTAAAATCGATCAACTCACCCTATTGCATTAAAAATTACAAAGGCATTAGTCCAGAATTCGGCACAATGACCGACCTCAGAGCGTTGGTCGACGGTGCGCACGCGCGTGGCATGTCGGTTATGCTCGACTGGGTGGCTAATCACACCGCCTGGGATCATGCGTGGATGACTAACAAAACCTGGTACAAACAAGATGCATCGGGCAATGTAGTGAGTCCGAACGGCTGGACGGATGTGGCTCAACTGAATTTCAGCAACACGGCCATGCGATTGGAAATGATTAATTCTATGAAGTATTGGGTATATGAGGCCAATGTAGATGGCTTCAGGTGCGATTATGCCGATGGACCGCCAGCTACATTCTGGAAGCAGGCCATTGACTCCATGCGAAATATCAAAACACATAAATTACTCATGCTGGCCGAAGGTACAAGAGCCGACCACTATCTGATGGGGTTTGATTTTACATTTGGATTTCGCTATTACGATGAGCTGAAAAATGTTTTCTCGAAAGGAACAACAACGACTAATTTATTTGTGCCAAACAGTACTGAATATAGCAATGCTACAGAACTAAAAAGAGTAGTGCGCTATATTACCAACCACGATGTAAACAGTTCGGACGGAACACCACTGGATTTATTTGGCGGGGCAGCTGGGTCAATGGCGGCTTTTGTTACTGTGGCTTACATGAAAAGTGTGCCCATGATTTATAACGGGCAAGAAGTTGGTTTCCCAAATCGTATAAGTTTTCCCTTTACCGGCATAGCTATCAACTGGAATCTGAATAAGGCTATGACAGCCGAATATAAAAAAATCATAGCGTTTTATAATAGCAGTGCTACTATTCGTCGCGGTACACTTGCAACTTACAGCAATACTGATCTGTGTGTGTTTAGTAAAACCCTTGATGGTGAAACTGTATTTGTAATTTCGAACTTCCGAAATTCAAACGTAACTTATTCGCTACCCCCGGCTTTTGCCAGTAGTCAGTGGACCAATGTTTTTACAAACGAAACTGTCACATTGAACAATCAGGTTGTATTATCGCCATATCAATATTTTGTTTTAAAGAGATAAAATGTAAAGCCATTAATCCTGCTAATAAGAAACAAATTTTTATTCGCAATTCGAGAATCAGGCAATGGGAAATAGGACGAAAAGCACTTAAGCCATTATTATTAAAAGAATAAATTCAGTATAGCAAACAAACACAACAAAAGGATTAAAACAGTATAAAATATCTGACCTCTGTAAGCACATAAACTTACAGGGGTTTCTTTTTTTGTGGTTAAACTGCTTTTGTATCAAATTTACACGATGATGTATCAAATTTGACAGTGTTTGGAAGTTTACCATTCTATTTTTGCATCGTGAATTTGTGTTTAGGTCATCAATGATTTCAGCATTTTTCGAAATCAAATCTCTATCTAACTAAACAAATAAAAATGAAACGAGAAATAAACCGATTTATTAATCTTTTAAATTAAATTTTCATGGGAAATTATTACTTAATTTTGTTA
>JAGNPC010000098.1 GCA_017989795.1 Paludibacter sp.
GGTGTAGCTTGTGCTACAACTCAGGATAGAGAAGCACAATTGCCACTTAAAAAGCTCACTATTAAATAAATCTAATATATCACACATTTTTAATTTCCACACAAATATTAAGCAGATGAAAAATCTTTCCCTCTATTTAAATGGCGTTTTAGCCATTGCTGTTATAGCCTTGTTTGTAATTGTTTTCACCGAAAAAGGCGATGGCGGTGTTGCTACTCCATTCACAAAAGAACAAATTAAGTCGGGTAAACTACCTATAGCTTATATTAATGTTGATTCCTTGTTGTCAAATTATCAATTTGCAAAAGAAGCGAATGAGTCGTTAATACGCAAACAAGAGGATTCACGCCTGGATATTAATACCAAAGCACGCCAATTACAAACCGAAATGGGTGAGTTTCAACGTAAATTGGAAGCAAATGCCTTTCTTAGCCGTGAACGCGCAGAGCAAGAACAAGCTCGCTTGGTTCGCCGTCAACAAGAGCTTCAAGAACTCGATGGGAAATTAAGCCAACAATTGATGCAAGTACAGCAAAAAATGAGTGAACAACTTCGCGATACCATCAATGCATTTTTGAAGGTATACAATAAAGATGGTAAGTATCAGCTTATTTTAAGTAACACTTCGAGCGATAATGTGTTGTTCGCCGAAAAAGGGTATGATATTACGCCTGAGATTACAAAATTACTCAATGAGCGTTTTAAAGCGAAAAAATAATTGATGTAAATATTTTACACAAAAAGAGGCTAATATCAAATGTGATATTAGCCTCTTTTTGGTTTATAACGTACTGCCAATTAGAAAGGTTTTCGATAAGTGCAACCTTCTTGCCAACGGCTACAGCCATAGGCCGACTTGCCTTTAAGTAAAGTTCCAGCACCGCACTCGGGGCATTTGGAGCCTGCAATGTGGTCGATTGAAGCGGTTGCAGCGGCCATTTGTTGAATTATGGTAGCTTGGCTACGGTTTTCGCTTTTTACATTAAACACCACTTCGCGTACCATCTCTTTTAGTTCATCCAGAAAATCTTTGGCCTGATAGGTTCCTTTTTCTACCTGACGTAACTTTTTCTCCCAAAGGCCTGTAAGTTCAGCCGATTTTAGCAATTCTTCGCTAATAGTGAGAATGAGTTCTACACCTGTGTTGGTGGCAATCAGGTTTTTGCGTTCTTTGCGCACATATTCGCGTTTAAAAAGTGTTTCAATAATAGCTGCACGGGTTGATGGACGGCCAATACCATTTTCTTTCAAAGCGTCGCGTAGTTCGTCGTTATCAACAAGCTTTCCGGCTGTTTCCATGGCACGAAGCAGGGTAGCTTCGGTGTAGGGTTTGGGTGGTGACGTCCATTTTTCACCTAAAGTAGGTTCGTGCGGGCCACTTTCGCCTTTTTCGAACAATGGTAGTGTTTTTTCGTCCTCCTCGTTTTCCTTTTCATCGTCTTGTTTTGCTTTGTCGAATACAACTCGCCAGCCAGCATCCAGTATTTGTTTGCCGTTCACTTTAAATTCTATCTTATCAACTTCGCCTAAAACGGTGGTTGTGGCTATTTTGCATTCGGGGTAGAAGTTGGCTATAAAGCGACGTGATACTAAATCAAATACACGCTTTTCATTCTCATTCAATGCCGTGGGGTTGACGCCTGTGGGTATAATTGCGTGGTGATCGGTTACTTTGGCATTGTCGAATACTTTTTTCGACTTTGGAATTTTTGTAGCCAAAATAGGTGCTGTAAGTTGTTCATACTCTTTCAAGCCTTTTAAAATGGCCGGAATTTTTGGGTAAATATCGTCGCTCAAAAAGCTGGTATCTACACGCGGGTAGGTGGTCACTTTCTTTTCGTATAAGCTTTGAATGATTTTAAGCGTCTCATCGGCCGAGAATGCAAATTTTTTGTTGCATTCAACTTGTAGCGATGTAAGGTCAAAAAGTTTTGGTGCCGATTCTGTCCCTTTTTTGGTGGTGATGTCGGTCACAACAAAATCAGATGTTTTTACAGTCTCAAGAAACTGTGTACCTTCCTCAACACTGCTAAAACGACCTTTGGAAGCTGAGAAAATGGTATCGCGGTAAATGGTTTTTAGTTCCCAATACGCTTCGGGTTTAAAGTTCTCTATTTCGAGTTGGCGGTTTACAATCAAAGCTAGGGTAGGGGTTTGCACCCTGCCAATGGAAAGTATTTGCCTATTTTTACCGTATTTAAGGGTGTAAAGTCGCGTAGCGTTCATGCCCAGTAGCCAATCGCCAATAGCTCGCGAAAGCCCTGCTTCGTAAAGCGGTTGGTATACCGATTGGTCTTTGAGTTTCTTAAAACCTTCGCGAATAGACTCCTCGGTGAGCGACGAGATCCACAACCTTTTAACAGGGCATTTACACATTGCTTTTTGTAACACCCAACGTTGTATTAGTTCACCTTCTTGGCCCGCATCACCACAATTTACAACCTCGTCGGCATTTGCTATTAGTTGTTCTATTACTTTAAATTGTTTTTGTATTCCGCTATCGTTCATTACTTTAATTCCAAATCTGGTGGGAATCATTGGTAAGTGGCTGAGTGCCCATGCTTTCCATTCTGGGGCATATTCGTGTGGTTCGAGTAAGCCGCACAAATGGCCGAAAGTCCAAGTTACTTGATACCCATTCCCCTCCATATAGCCATCTTTTCGGCTCTTTGCGCCTAATATCTCGGCTATATCTCTTGCTACACTTGGTTTTTCAGCTATGCAAACTATCATATAGTTAAATTTCAGTATGTTATGTGTGTATGTTTTCGTTTTTTTATTGTCATGCAAAGTTAATGAAAAAATGTATCGAACGAAACCGAATGCAAAAGTATATTTTTTTAAAATTTATTCAGTAAAATACTTTGTTTAGCTACAAAGAGTAACATTTCGAAAGGATAGAATTAATATATTTAATGTATCTTTGCGCTGTATTCATTCTTTGAATTTAATAAAATATTTAATAGCTAGTTTTCGGATTAATAAGATCGTGATAATGAAGAACATCAAAAGATTTAGTGTTGTATTTCTGTTTTTTTCAATTGCAGCAGGCCTTGTAGCGCAAAAATATAGTGTAGAAGCTGGGTACGTACAACAACAAAGGTATGGTAAGCAGTTTAAAACAAATTATTTCGATGGATTTAAAGCAGGAGCAAACATCCAATTTGATTTGAAACATAATTTCAGCTTACTCACAGGTGGTTTATATCAGTTTTTGTACTCTGAAAATACGCAGTACTTCACGGCAAGCGACACTGTAAACGTAAACTACAAAACTATGAGTCATAGTATTGAAATTCCGTTACAAGTGCAATTCTCGCTTCCAGTATCTAAAAACTTTAAGTTTTTTGCTTACGCTGGACCTAATATCTCAATTGGATTATTTCAACCTCAAAAAGTAACTGCTTCGATACCAGCCCCAATGAAGGATGGTCTTGATAATTTGATTCCTGAAAATATGAAAGATTTCATCCGATTGGAGTCTGATTCGTATGCGAATAATGATTTATACAAAAAAAATATTATTCAGCGTATAAACCTACAAATGAGCATTGGTGGGGGCGCTCAATATAAAAATTACCGTTTAAAAAGCGGTTATGATTTTGGAATCAATAGCATTAATAAAATTGATTCTAACAATGTACTTCGTCAGCGAGGTTGGTATGTTTCATTGGTTTATCAATTTTAATTGTTACACTAGATTGTTTGTAGAATGACAATTCCTGAAATTTATTCCCGTTTTCAACAAAATCCAGTAATCTCAACCGACAGTCGTAATTGTCCGTTGGGATGCTTGTTTTTTGCACTTAAAGGTGCAAACTTTAATGCCAATGCTTTTGCAAAATCAGCCTTGGATAAAGGTGCCGCTTATGCTGTTGTGGATCAGGCAGATTATGCTGTTGATGAGCGATATATCGTTGTTTCGGATACATTACTTTGCTTGCAACAACTAGCAACATACCATCGTAAGCAGTTAGGAACTACCATTGTTGGTATTACGGGTACCAACGGAAAAACAACAACTAAAGAGTTGATAGCAGCCGTTTTGACTCGTAAATACAAGGTTTTATATACTCAAGGAAACTTAAATAATCATATTGGCGTTCCACTAACATTGCTACAGCTAACAGCTGAACATGAGATGGCAGTTGTAGAAATGGGAGCTAACCATACAGGTGATATTAAGGAACTTGCCGATATTGCATGTCCCGACTTTGGCTTAATTACCAATGTTGGCAAAGCGCATCTCGAAGGTTTTGGCTCGCTTGAGGGTGTTAAACGCACGAAAGCAGAGCTTTATGATTCTATTTTGGCAAATGGAAAACTTATATTTATTAATGCAGATAACTCACATTTAGCTGATATGGCTAAACGTTCGGGCTTTGAACTAGATGATAATCAGTTTAAATACAGCTTAACAAATGCCGATAATGCTAAAGTAAGTGCTTCAGTAGTTTCCTGTTCGCCTTTCTTGAAAATGAATTGCAAAACTGCGGAAGGAGCTGGATTTGAAGTTGCTACACAATTAATAGGAAGTTATAATGCCGAAAATGTGTTAGCTGCCGTGGCTATCGGAAATTATTTTGAGGTAATTGATGAAGCAATCAAAGCAGGGCTAGAGCATTATACACCGCAAAACAATCGATCGCAATTAACTGTTACCGAACGTAATAAATTGGTAGTAGATGCTTACAATGCAAACCCTACTAGTATGCACGCTGCCGTTATAAATTTTGCACAAATGGAAGTTGATGCAAAAATGCTTATTTTGGGCGATATGCTTGAGCTTGGTGAGCAGTCGGAGCTTGAACATCAAGCTATTGTGGATTTGCTGAAGGCTAATAAATTGGAAAATGTGCTTCTTGTTGGTGCAAACTTTGGCGCTACAAACAATCAATATAAGTGTTTCGATACTGTCGATGTTCTTCAGTCAGAATTTGATTTTGAAAGTATAAAAGATTATTATATATTGATAAAAGGCTCCCGTGGCATAAAATTGGAGAAATTAATACCTGTATTATAAACGAATAACATTATTTTTATGGATTTGAAGAAAAATAATATCATATTATTTGCTGCACTTGCGGTAGTGATTTTAGGACTAATTGGAACGGTTATTTACCTTATTAATAAGAACAAAGAAACTGAAGCCGAGGTGGTGGAAGTGGTTGAAATGATGAATTTTGAGAAACAACAGGTGGAGCGTGAATTTCAGGATATGGCTACTGAATTTGATGGCTATACTTCGAATATTAAAAATGATTCGCTTTTTAAACTACTTGATGATCAGAAAATTAAGATGCGTCAACTGCTCGAGGAGTTACGTTCGACAAAAGCCACTAATGCTAAGCGAATATCGCAACTGAAAAGTGAATTGGCTAGCGTTCGCAAGTTGTTAGTTCATTATGTAAATCAGATTGATGCATTAAATGCCGAGAATAAAGAATTGCGTACCGAGAACTCGGATGTGAAACGTAAATACTCGCAAGCAAGCGAAACGGCCGATAAACTGGCAAAAGAAAAGGAAAGCTTGAGTGAAGTTGTAACTCGCGCATCCAAATTGGAGGTTTCGGGCTTTAGTTTTACACCATTAAATAGTAGAAACAAAAAAATAAATATGTTTTCTTCCACTGCAAACTTGCAGTTTAATTTTACTGTAAATAAGAATATTACAGCACAACCAGGAAATAAAACGATGTATATCCGAATTACACGACCTGATAATGAGGTTTTGAGTAAATCGTCGGGCAATGTGTTTGAGTTTGAAAATAAACAAATTGGTTACTCCATAAAAAAGAACTTCGAATATACAAGTGAAGCACATAGCGATGTGGTGTATTGGAAGGTGGAAGAGGTTCTACCTCCAGGAAGTTATCGGGTAGAGTTTTTCTGCGATGGTAATTTGGCAGGAAGTTTTAATTTTACATTTAAAAAATAATTATAGAAATATTGAACGATAAATAACGAAACGATAAATAATGAAACGATTTACAAAACTTAGCTTGTTGTTTTTTGCTGTCCTACTTGTGTTTACATCGTGTGATGAAGAAAAGTATGCCGATTGGAAAGTAATGAACGAAATAAAATATGCCAATGATGTAGCTACCAAAACAGATTACACCCTTTCAGAATCGGGTTTGTGCTACAAAATTATACATCAAGGTGAAACTCCCAAAAAAGTAAATATTACATCGAGGGTACAAGTTAAATACACAGGTAAGTTAATAACAGGGGCGGTTTTTGATTCAAGAACGGAATATCTTTACGTTTCTGAAACTGTATTGGGTTGGCAAGAGGCGCTTACTAAACTGAATGTGGGTGGTAAAATAGACTTTTTTTTACCAGCGGGCTTAGGTTATAGTGAAAATAAAACTGGATCTATTCCTCCATATTCAACACTCTATTTTTCGGTAGAGGTGCTTAATGCTATAAACTAATTGTAGTAACTTGTTGTTATTATTCCACTTAATGCCGCCTTGTCAAAAAGGCGGTTAATTCTACAATGATGAGAAAAACATTCGCACTGCTTTTAGTTTGGCTTGTAGTTTTTACAGGGTCAGCTCAGTACACGGTTGAAACAATACCGAACCCAAAAACAGCTAATGCAGCTAATTTTGTAGCTAACCCCGATAATATCATAAATCCTCAAACGGTTAGTCAGATAAATCAACTGCTGAATGAACTACAGGCCACCAACAAATCGGAAGTGGCTGTGGTGTTAGTTAATTCTATTGGTTACGAGGAAATTAAGCCTTTTGCAACACGCCTATTCAAACAGTGGGGCATAGGTACTGCCGAAAACAGCAATGGTTTATTGGTGTTGTTTGTAATGGATCAGCGCAAAGTGACTTTCGAAACGGGTTATGGTTTGGAGGGTGTATTGCCCGATGCTATTACAAAACGTATTCAAACACGGTTTATGACCCCTGAATTCAAAAATGGGAACTACGATGCTGGTATGCTTGCGGGTACAGAGCAGATTGTAAAAACCGTAAAAGGGGAAGTGTTTGTTGAGAAAAAGGTGGAAATTCCATGGGCGGAGATTTTACCCATGGCAGTTGGAGTTTATTTGGTTTTGATGCTATTGTCGTTTGTGTGGGTTGCTGGTATCGTTTCGAAAATTCGTAAGAATACCAAACTTTCGTCGAACATTGTGCGTTATAAAGCCATTAAGAC
>JAGNPC010000099.1 GCA_017989795.1 Paludibacter sp.
TTATACAGCAAATGCAACAAAAATTAGTAGGCGATCTCAAATCAACACCAGCTGATGTACGTCGCTATTTCAATACTTTAGCTGCCGATAGCGTTCCTAACGTACCTGCTCAAACTGAGTTGCAAATAATTAGCTTCGAACCACCAGTACCGCTAGCCGAATCAAATCGTATTAAAGAACGTCTCCGCGACTATACCGAACGTGTAAACAAAGGTACATCCGATTTTTCAGTATTAGCGCGCCTTTACTCCGAAGATACCGAAAGCGCTAAACGTGGTGGCGAGCTTGGATTTATGGGACGCGGACAATTAGTTCCTGAATTTGCGAGCGTAGCGTTTAACTTAACCGATCCTAAAAAAGTATCGCGCGTGGTTCAATCTGAATTTGGATACCACATCATTCAGCTTATCGAAAAACGTGGTGACCGATTAAATTGCCGCCACATACTTCTTAAACCACGCATTTCGTTGACAGACAAAGACATTGCCATCAAAAAGCTCGACTCCATTGCAAACCTCGTTCGTACCGAAAAAATGACTTTCGAACAAGCCGTAATTTACTTTTCGCAAGATAAAAACACTGCCATGAATGCTGGCTTAATGCTAAACGACAAATCGGGAACTTCAAAATTTGAATACCAAGATTTACCTCAAGAAGTAGCAAAAGTGGTGTACGAAATGAATGTGGGTGAACTTTCGAAACCATTCTCAATGATTAATCCCAAAACCAACAAAGAAGTTGTAGCCGTGGTGAAAGTAAAATCAAAAACTCCGAACCACAAAGCAAATCTCACCGACGATTATCAAATGCTGAGATCGTATTACGAAGGAAAGAAAAAAGAAGAATTTATAACCAACTGGATTATCAAAAAACAAAAAGAAACCTACATCAATATTGACCCCGCATGGCAAAAATGCGAATTTCAGTACCCAGGTTGGATTAAGAATAATTAAAAACAATAAATGAGAATTTATAATAATTGGTCAAAAAAAATAAGGTACAGCACATTAGGTGCTGTACTTTGTTTGTTTATAGGCATTCTATCGGCGCAAGTTCGCCCAGGTCAACTTCGCAAAGAAGTATTAAATAGCCAGAAAGGCATCAAAACAAATCCCACAAAAAAAACAAAAAACAAAATAGCACGTCCTATAAAACCGCTACCCGCGGCCAAACCGTTGGCACCTATAGCCAACCCACTCCAAAACAAAACAGCAACATTGGTATTTCTTGAAAACACCGAATCGCTTGCCTACGACCAGTTTGTAAATCCCGACATGAAGATATTAAAGGGAAATGTTCGGTTTAAACACGACAATACATTGCTCTATTGCGATAGCGCCTATTTTTATGAAAAAGCAAACTCCATTGACGCTTTCAGCAATGTGCGCATAGTGCAAGGAGACACCATGACTGTGTATGGCGACTTTTTATTTTACGATGGCAACATGAAGCTAGCCAAACTACGTAGAAATGTAAAATTGGTAAACAAAAAAACAACACTTACTACTGATAGTTTAAACTACGATCGAATCACTAGTTTGGCTTATTATTATACAGGAGGAAAAATTGTAGACCCCGAAAACACCTTAACATCTATTTGGGGGCAATACCACACAACAACCAACGATGCGATTTTTAAAAACAAAGTAGTTTTAACCAACAAAAACTACGTAATGAATTCGGATACACTCATTTACAATACCAATACCAGTTTTGCAAATATTGTAGGCCCCACCAAAATTGTATATCAAAACGAAACCGATATCTTATCAAGTAAAGGTTGGTACAATACAAAAGGGGAGCAAATGATGCTGCTCAATCGCTCCATTATAAAGCACAAAGACGGCAACACCATAACCGGTGATACCGTTTTCTACGACAAAGTAAAAAAACAAGGCGAAGCTTTTGTTAATGTTGTACTGGTAGATTCCACGCAAAAATCAACCCTTACTGGCGACTATGTTTTTTACGACGAAATAGCCGACGCTGGATTTGCTACCGACTCGGCCATGCTTCTCGATTGGTCGTCGAAAGATAGTATGTGGATTCATGCCGATACGCTCAAAACATTTAAAGATTCAATCTACAACGGCGCTACTGGCTACGCAAATGTGCGAATCTTCCGAAACGACGTGCAAGGTATTTGCGACACGCTCTATTATTCGGCCCGCGACTCGGTCATTAACCTACGTGGCGAACCGGTTCTTTGGTCGGACAACAACCAACTATCCGGCGAAGTTATAAAGGCTTTTAGCGAGAATAAAAAAATAAAACGCATCCAGTTGATAAAATCGGCCATGGCCATTCAACGCGAAGACTCGATAAGTTTCAATCAACTCTCGGGGAAGGAAATAATTGCACACTTAGACAGTTCTCAACTACGCAAAGTAAATGTGAATGGCAATGCCGAAACAATTTTCTACCCGCGCGACGACAAAGATTCGACACTCGTAGGACTCAATAAAACAGAGAGCAGCTTTGTAACCTTGTACATCAAAAACAAAAAAATGGAACGCATTGTGATGACCTCAGCTTCGAGTGGAATAATGTACCCATTAGGTCAACTTAAAGGCGGAGAAACATTTTTAAAAAATTTCTTTTGGCTCGAAAAAGAACGACCACTAACAAGTGCTGACGTGCTGAAGAACTTTCCCAAAGCTCCTAGACCCAAAATTGGAACAAGTTCAATTATGGGAGCAGCTAGTTCGGACGAAAAAAAACCTAAAAACAAACAGTAAAGTAGGTTACATATAAAAAATATTCATATTTAAATACGCATCAGAATAAAAAATATTTTGTAACTTTACATTTGAATAAAAACAAATAACGCAATATGATATTTAAATTTACGGTTTTATCTGACGAAGTGGATGACTTTGTGCGGGTAATTAAAATTGATCCGGAGGCTACATTTTTGGACTTACAAAACTGCATTCTTGAATCGGTGAAGTATGATAAAAACCAAATGACCTCGTTCTTTATTTGTTCCGACGACTGGGAAAAAGAGCAAGAAGTGACATTGATAGAGATGGAATCGAGCTCTGAATACGACAACCTGGTAATGGAGAGCACAAAACTGGAAGAGCTTATTGAAGATGAAAAACAAAAACTACTCTTTGTTTTTGATATGATCTCGGATAGAGCATTCTTTATAGAACTGAGCGACATCATACCTGGAAAATCAGTGGACAAACCTACAGTAGTGGAATCGGAAGGTAAAGCACCACAACAAATATTGGCCGACGAAGCTGTAATGATAGCTCCTAAATTAAATATTGATGAGAATTTTTATGGTGACGAAGACTTCAACATCGACGAATTGGATGAAGAAGGATTTGGCGACATGAATTTTGATGATAGCTCTTTATTTTCAGACGACAACAAATTAAACTAATTCGTCACAAACTAATATCCAAAAGACAGAAAGTAGGTTTATTTTCTGTCTTTTTTGTTCGATAAATCATGCAAATTCAACGTAACAAAACATTACTCGTAGTTTTAGGCCCAACGGGTGTTGGCAAAACAGAAATAAGCCTTAAGCTGGCCGAAACATTTGCATGCCCTATCCTTTCGTCGGACTCGCGCCAATTTTACCGCGAACTTAAAATTGGTACTGCCGCACCTACCGAGGCTGAACTTGCACGTGCACCACATCACTTTATTGGCTCACTATCACTATTCGACCAATACAATGCTGGACAGTTTGAACAAGATGTGATGGCATTGCTCGAAAAACTTTTCGAACAACACGACGTCGTAATGCTCGTTGGTGGCTCCATGATGTATATCGACGCTGTATGCAATGGGATTGACGACATACCAACTGTCGACGACGCCACACGTGAATTTTGGAAAAAGGAATATGCCGAAAAAGGGCTCGAGTACATTCAAACCGAACTTCAGCGCCTCGACCCCACACATTACAGCGAACTAGACCCACGAAACCACAAACGAATTTTGCATGCGTTGGAAATTTGCAGCATCATTGGCAAACCATTTTCAAGCATACGAACAGGAACTAAAAAAGTACGACCCTTCAACATTCTGAAACTCGGACTCAACAGGCCTCGCCCTGAACTGTACGAACGCATCAACCAACGTGTACATGCCATGCTCAACGACGGTTTACTCGACGAAGCAAAACCCTACTTTGAACACAGACACCTAAACACGCTTAACACCGTGGGGTATAAAGAAATATATGAATACATGGCGGGTAATTGGACAATGGATTTTGCTGTAAATATGATTCAACAAAACTCACGACGCTATGCTAAAAAACAAATGAGCTGGTTCAATAGGGATGCTGAAATACATTGGTTTCACCCAGAGGCCGAGAGTGATATTATCCAATTTTGCAACCAACAAACATCCACCAATAAGATACAAAGCTATGAAAATAATTGAAAACGCATCCTTAAAATCGCTCAACACCTTTGGCATTGATGCACAATGTACAAAGTTAATACATTACAATACGGTTGATGAACTAAAACTTATCATTGCTTCGGGGCAGCTAAACAACAGCAAGGTGCTACATATTGGCGGAGGTAGTAATTTACTTTTTATGGCAAACTTTGAAGGTGTTATTCTACACTCACAAATCAAACACTTAAAAGTAGTAAGTCAAAACACCGAAAGCATTCAAGTTGAAGTAGGCGCTGGGATGATTTGGGATGATTTAGTAGCCTATGCGGTACAAAACAACTGGTATGGTATCGAAAACCTTTCGCTCATTCCGGGCGAAGTAGGCGCATCGGCCATTCAAAACATAGGAGCTTATGGGGTAGAAGTATGCGAATGTATAAAAAGCGTACAGGCTGTGCATTTAAAAACAGGTGAAATAAAGCACTTTAGTACCGAAGAATGCCACTACGGCTACCGCGAAAGCATTTTTAAAAACGAACTAAAAGGTCAGTACGCCATTGTATCGGTGGTGTTTGAACTGCAACTAGCCGAAAGCTATACACTTAACTACCAACACTTAGAAGAAGAGGTGCGCAAGAATGGAGAGTTAAACTTACAGAATGTGCGCCATACAATCATTGCAGTACGCGAAAGCAAGTTACCCGACCCACTTGTAGCAGGCAATGCTGGAAGCTTTTTTATGAACCCTGTAGTTCCGAAAGCTACATTCGAAAAACTATTGGAACAATATCCTTTAATGCCGCACTACTATGTATCGCCTACGTACGAAAAAGTGCCCGCCGGATGGCTTATTGACCAATGTGGCTGGAAAGGAAAAGCTGTTGGCAACGCTGGTGTGCACGACAAACAAGCATTAGTACTGGTAAATAAAGGTGGAGCTACCGGCGCTGAAATTGTGCATTTAGCACAATTAATTCAGCAATCGGTAAGCGAGAAGTTTGGTATCATCATTACGCCAGAAGTAAACTACATTAGTTAGTCTACTTTTGTGGCATGAAATAAATTTAGAAAATTACGAGGAACAGCCGTTTCAAACTTCACTTCCTCTAAAGTCATCGGATGGATAAATGCCAACACACGGGCATGTAAACCCATACGACCAATAACAGCATTTTGCGAACCATACTTTTTATCGCCAACTATGGGATGCCCCAAACCTTGCATGTGTACACGAATTTGGTTTTTGCGACCCGTTTCGAGTTCCACTTGCAATAAAGAATACTTCTCGTTCGACTTCACACGTTTGTAGTGCGTAATAGCCTGCTGGCCACCATTATCCACCTCGCTCGAATGGATTTTAAGCGATTTTTCATTTTCAGACAACCAACTAACAATTGTACCTTCCTCTTTTTCAACTTGCCCTTCGACCAAAGCCACATACACACGTTGTGTTACTACCTCGTGCCAATGCTCTTGCATAGCCAACTGAATTTCACGTGTTTTAGCAAAAACTAGAATACCCGACGTTTCGCGATCGATACGATGTACCACAAAAATTCGGTTGTATGTTGCACTCTTTTTTACGTAATACTTTAAAATCGAAAAAGCGGTTGTTTCATCGCTATTACCAGTACTTACAGTCAATAAACCCTCTTTTTTCTCAACAACAATTAAGTATTGATCCTCAAAAATAATTTTAAGTTTAGGATGATTTAATTCAATATTACCGCGCAAACTATTTACCACTACCCTGTCGTTGGGTTTCAGAACTAAATTAAACTGCGTTGTTATTTTGTCGTTCACCATTACCTGACGATGCCCAAGCAATGATTTGGCTGCATTACGACTCATACCACCCATTTTAGCAATCAAGAAATTTAAAAGTTCAGCTTCTTCAGCAACTTTAAATCGGGTTTCTTTCGGTTTTTCAACCTTATGTTGTTTTGGTCTCATATATTTTTTCTGTACTAAAAAAGTAAATTAGTTTATTATGGATGAATAGGTTTTCTTTTTCTTTAAAAAATAGGCTATCAATATACTTTTCGATAGCATCACGTTACAATTAGTGTGTGTTGCATGCAGCAGATTTTGATTGCGTTTTTCCAAAAAATCAGCTTTCATGGCTTTAAAATCTTTACGAGCCTGAAGCACCGCAGCAGCATTGGCTTTCTTGCCAGTTGCATACAATTGAACTGCAGCAACATAGTCAAGCACTTTCCGCCAACGAAGCACAAAATCCAAGGATTGCTGCGGCAAGTTTTTGTAAAGCATAAGTAAGTTATTGCGAAAGTTCAAGTAGGTTTTGCGTGGGCTTTCGGCATTTAACGTACCCCCACCAACATGATAAACAGTGCTCTGCGGCACACAAACCACCCTATATCCACGTGCATTCAATCGCCAGCACAAATCAATTTCTTCCATGTGCGCAAAAAATGCTTCATCCAATCCGCCTACTTTTTTAAACATGTCAGCGCGAATCAATAAACAGGCACCTGAGGCCCAAAACACATCCACCACCTCGTCGTACTGCCCTTTATCCTCTTCCAAGTGCGCAAAAACCCGACCCCTACAAAACGGAAAACCTAAATAGTCGATAAAGCCGCCAGCAGCTCCTGCATGTTCAAAATAGTTTTTGGCATAAAATGCTTTAATCTTGGGTTGACAAGCAGCCACCGTAGGATTAGCTTCCATAAACACCATCAATGCATCGAGCCAACCCGGTGTAACCTCCACATCGGAGTTCAGCAACACAAAATACGCTGCGTCA
>JAGNPC010000100.1 GCA_017989795.1 Paludibacter sp.
GTATATTCCTATCGGCACAAAGAATCGGTGTTACCTATCGGTTTTTGGGTGTTGAGTATAGTTGGTTCGTCAATCATTGTTATCTACGCTATTATTCGTAAAGATCCAGTTCTTATTTTGGGTCAGTCGTTTGGATTTGTGGCCTATATTCGCAACCTGATGATTGCTTTTAAAACGGTGCGTCAATAATTATAAAACTCTCAGTAATTAAAAAACTAGTTGATATGAGTTATCGAAATTATCTGCTTCTTTTCATTCTACTTCTACCTTCTTTTTTATTTAGAGATTATACGCCCGATAACGAGTTGCGGTATTTAAGCATAGCCGATGAGGCCCTGCGCAACAATTCTCTTTTTGCATTTTACAATCACGGTTTGGCCTATGCTGATAAGCCGCCTTTGTATTTGTGGTTAGTAATGTTGGGGAAATGGATTTTTGGTACGCACAGCATGCTCTATTTATCATTGCTGTCGGTAATACCTGCGGCCATTACACTGAAAGTAATGGACAAATGGGTGGAGCCCGTGCTCAATAAATCCAACCGCATAAGTCTGCAATTAATGCTTGGCAGTGCCGCCTATTTTATTGGGTCGGCGTTGGTGCTTCGTATGGATATGCTTATGACTATGTTTATCGTATTGGCACTCTACACCTTCTATAAAATGTACAGTGGCAAAGGCAGTAAACACAGCTCTACCCTTTTTCCAGTGTATGTGTTTCTGGCGCTTTTTTCCAAAGGACCAGTGGGAATTTTACTGCCTTTGCTGGCAGTAGTTGTGTTTTTAATTTTCGAAGGCAAGATAAAAACCTTTTCGAAATACTGGGGTCTTAAAGCATGGTCGATACTGCTTTTAGCTTGCGCGCTGTGGTTTTCGTTGGTATATTGGGAAGGTGGCAAGGAATATCTGAACAACCTTCTTTTTAAACAAACTGTCAATCGTGCTATCGACGCTTTTCATCATAAGCGGCCGTTTTATTATTACTTTGTTAGTATCTGGTATATTTTAGCCCCTTGGTCAATATTTATTATTTCAATAATAATAACCGCAATAAGCAAACGAAACATCATTACAGCTTTGGAGCGTTTGTTTCTAACCATAGCAGTTGTTACAATGCTGATGTTGTCGATGTTTAGCTCTAAAGTTGATGTGTATATGCTACCTGCTTTGCCATTTTTTGCATCTTTAGCTTTGTTGTTAATGCAAAAAAACAACTACCCATTTGCGCGCTGGTTGTTGGCAGTTCCTATCGGTATTATTACGCTTGCTTCGATTGCAGGCTTGGTGCTTATTGGTAACCCAAAATTCGATATCCCGTCTCATCCACTCATTTACGCTGCTGTAAGTGTTTTGCTTGTGGCTGGTATTGGGTCACTTTTTCAGTTATTCAATAAGCAAAACATTAACCAAACCATCAATACCTTTGCATTCGGTTTGTTACTTACTGTTTTTGTAGCCTCATTTGCATTGCCAAGTTTAAACGAGAAAATTGGGTATGCCGCCATTTGTAAAGCAGGCGAGCAGCTCAACGAGAAATCTACCGATAAACATTACTATCGCTACAATGTGCGTAGAGGCGAAAATATGGACGTATACTTACACCAATCGCCCACGGAGCTTACCGATGCCGACATTGAGCAAAATAAAATAGGCAAAGGCGTTTTGTTTTATCGCACCAAAGATTTACAAAAAAATGTGTTTCTCAAAAAAGTGGTTGAAGGTAAACCAAGCATTACCAAAGGTGTTTATACGGCCGTTTTATTCTAAATATTTATGCTGATGAAAAAAATTCTTGTCACTGGTGCTGCCGGATTTATAGGTTATTCGCTCGTAAAGCAATTGATAGCTATGGGAGACTATAGCATTGTAGGGCTCGATAATATAAACGATTATTACGATGTAAATCTGAAGTATGGGCGTTTGCAGCAGTTGGGCATTGACCGCCTAGCAGTAGCCGATGGTGAGCTAATATCGAGTACTGATTCATCTAATTTTAGGTTTATAAAACTCGATTTGCAAGCTCGTAACGAACTCAATGAGCTTATGGATGCGGAGCAATTTGATATCGTGTGTAACTTAGCGGCACAAGCTGGTGTTCGCTATTCCATCGATCATCCGTTTGCCTATGTCGAGTCAAACTTAGTAGGATATATGAACTTGCTCGAAGCTGCCCGCCAATGTCACGTTAAGCATTTTGTGTATGCGAGCTCAAGTAGCGTGTATGGTTTGAGCAACAGCGTACCTTACAGCGAGAGTCAGCAAGTTGATAATCCCATCAGCTTATATGCCGCTACCAAAAAATCGAACGAGCTGATGGCACATTCGTACAGTAAATTGTATAAATTGCCAACCACTGGTATACGCTTTTTTACCGTTTACGGGCCGTGGGGACGACCCGATATGGCTCCATTCCTATTTATGGATGCCATAGTGAAAGACAAGACAATCAAGGTTTTTAACCACGGCAATCTCGAACGCGATTTTACGTATATCGACGATATTATTCACGGGCTATTAAGTGTAATAAACACACAGCCAAGCACCAACGAAATCCCCTACGAACTGTATAATTTAGGCAACTCGTCGCCCGTAAAACTCATGGATTTTATTGGCACCATGGAGCAGGTAACAGGGTGCATAGCAAGTAAAGAATACTGCGATATGCAACCAGGCGATGTGTACCAAACCTATGCCGACATGACCAAATTTGAAGCGCGCTTTGGCTACAAACCAGCGGTAAATATTCAGCAGGGCCTAAGCGAAATGTACAAGTGGTATCAATCGTTTTATAGGTAGTGCTTTAAGCCTTACAAACTTTATAACTTTATGAATTTTAAAACTTTATAAACTGAAAAAAATGCGTAAATCAATAGCTTCTATCATGTGGATTTCCATTGTGGCTTCGGTGCTTACAATTGGATTGAAGTGGTTTGCCTTTGCCATAACTGGTTCGGTTGGTTTTATGTCCGATGCATTGGAGTCAGGTATAAATTTGTTAGCTGCTATTGTTGCGTTTTATTCTCTTACTGTTGCGGCGCGCCCTGCCGATAGCCAGCATCCTTTTGGGCACGAAAAGGCGGAGTATTTTTCGAGCCTTGCTGAAGGTGTTTTGATTATAATTGCAGCTTTTGGTATTGCCTACGCAGCCATTAACCGCATGTATCATCCACAACCGTTGGAGTCATTGGGTTTTGGTATGTTATTGTCGGTTGGAGCTACACTCGTAAATTTAATTACTGCTCGTATATTGTTGTATTACAGTAAGAAATATAATTCAATAACGATAGAAGCTGATGCACACCATTTAATGACCGATGTGTGGACAACTGTTGGAATTATTCTTGGAATTTTTCTGGTGAAACTTACTGGTTGGCAATTGCTCGATCCGATAATGGCAATACTTGTAGCTTTAAGTATTGTGTATACGGGCATCAAATTAGTGTTTCGCTCCATGGATGGTTTAATGGATTCACGTGTATCTGAAAAGGATATGATACTAATATGTGAAGTGCTAAATGCTTATAAGTCTGATGAAATAGATTATCATGCACTCTATACCCGTCGTGCTTCGGCTAAACAGTTTATCACTTTTCATTTACTGTTCCCAGGCGAATATACGGTACATCAGGCTCACGAAGTAACAAAAAAAGTTGAAGCCGATTTAAAACTGAAATTACCGCTTGCGGATATTTTTATTCATGTGGAACCTTTGAATGATCCGGATGCTTTTGATGATCTATTTTAACATTTTCTGAGTTATCTCATTTTGTATTTCACCATCAAAAATTCGTATCTTTGTAAGCTTTCTAAATAAAAACAAGTGTATATGGCGAAAATTTTGATTATCGATGATGAACGCAGTATTCGTAACACGCTCAAAGACATTCTTGAATTTGAGAAACACCAAATTGTGCTTGCCGAAAACGGTAAAGTAGGATTAGAACAAGCTTTAGCTGCTTCTTATGATGTGATTTTTTCGGATATAAAAATGCCCGAAATGGATGGTATTGAATTGCTTACGGCATTGATGGAGAATGAAGTTGAAGCTCCTGTAGTGATGATTTCGGGACATGGAAATATTGATACTGCCGTAGAATGTATAAAAAAAGGTGCTTTCGACTTTATCGAAAAACCAATTGATCTGAATCGATTATTGATAACTGTTCGCAATGCATTAGATAAAAATACCTTGGTAGTTGAGTCGAAAACACTGAAACGTAAAATTGCCAAACGTCATCAAATGATTGGCAACTCGCCTGCAATTGACAAAGTGCGGATGATGATTGATCGTGTTGCGCCAACCGATGCGCGTGTGTTGATAACAGGCGAAAACGGTACTGGTAAAGAAGTGGTTGCGCGTTTGTTATTTGAACAAAGCAATCGGGTGCAAGCACCGTTTGTGGAAGTGAATTGTGCTGCAATTCCTTCGGAGCTAATTGAGAGTGAGCTTTTTGGGCACGAAAAAGGCGCCTTTACATCGGCCGTAAAACAACGAATAGGAAAATTTGAACAGGCCGATACGGGAACCATTTTTTTGGATGAAATTGGCGATATGAGTCTTTCGGCCCAAACAAAGGTGCTCCGTGTTTTGCAAGAAAATGAATTGACGCGCGTAGGTAGCGACAAAAGCGTAAAAGTAAATGTGCGTGTACTCGCTGCTACAAACAAGAACTTAAAGAAAGAAATTGAGGAAGGTAATTTTCGTGAGGATTTATTTCATCGTTTGAATGTAATTCCTATTCACGTTCCTTCGCTCGACGACCGAAAAGAAGATATACCATTGCTAATTACACATTTCTGTGAACTTATTTGCAATGAACAGGGCTCTCAAATAAAAAAGTTTTCGCCCGAAGCCATTGTCTTGTTGCAGGAAAGAAGTTGGACCGGAAATATTCGTGAATTGCGTAATGTGGTAGAGCGATTAATTATTCTTGGGTCTCAAGTTATTACAAAAGAAGATGTTGAACTATTTGCTTAAATTAAAAATAATATAATATTGAAATGAAAAATATTAATGAAATGTCGATTGCTATTTGTAGCGATCATGCAGGTTTTGAGTTAAAAGAAACAGTAAAAGCGTATTTAGCTGCGCAAGTAAAAGCGTTGAAAGATTTTGGCACAAATTCTACCGCAAGTTGCGATTATGCCGATTTTGCGCATCCTTTTGCATCAGCAATAGAAAATGCCGAATTTGATTTGGGTATTTCCATTTGCGGTAGCGGAAACGGTATTACCATGACGGTTAACAAACACCAAGCAATTCGTGCAGCACTTTGCTGGAACGAAGAAATAGTTGCCCTGGCACGACAACATAATAATGCCAATGTGCTCTCACTTCCAGCCCGCTTTGTAAGTGTGGAACAAGCACTCAAAATGGTTGATGTGTTTTTTAGTACCGACTTTGAAGGTGGACGCCATCAAGCGCGTATCGACAAAATACCGACGTGCAAATAAATCCGGCGTGCAATAAATACTGTCAACAAAAAATTGATTATAAACATTCTTATAACGGCGAAGCCCTCTTAACGCACGAAGTGCCAATTAACGGCGAAGCCCATTAAACGCACTAAGTGCCAAAAACGGCGAAGCCCCAAAAACTAAAAAATGCAACGAACAGAAATAGCTCAATTTGGCGAATTTGGTTTAATTAAACATTTAACCGAAAAGTTTTCCATCAAAAATCAATCAACAATTGTTGGAGTTGGCGATGATGCCGCCGTGCTCGATTATAAAGAAAAACAAGTGCTCGTAACAACTGATTTATTACTCGAAGGAGTGCATTTCGATTTAGTTTATGTGCCTTTAAAACACTTAGGTTACAAAGCTGCGATTGTTAATTTTTCGGATATTTATGCCATGAATGGCCAGCCGAAACAGATTACAGTATCGCTGGGTATCTCTAAACGGTTTTCGGTTGAGGATTTGGAGCAACTATATGCAGGTATCGAACTAGCTTGCAAAACCTATGGTGTCGATTTAATTGGGGGCGATACTTCGGCATCACTTACAGGTTTAACGATTAGTATTACTTGTCTTGGCGAAGCCGATAAAGATAAAATTGTGTATCGCAATGGCGCTAAACCAAACGATTTGATTTGTGTTTCTGGCGATTTGGGCTCGGCCTATATGGGTTTGCAGTTGCTTGAGCGCGAAAAGATTGTGTTCGCTGCAAATAGTGAAGCACAGCCCGATTTCGACGATAAAGATTATATTCTACAACGTCAATTAAAACCCGAAGCGCGTAAAGATGTGATAGCTGCTTTGGCCGAAAAAGGCATTGTGCCGAGTTCCATGATGGATGTTTCGGACGGACTTTCGTCGGAATTAATTCATATTTGCACCCAGAGCAATGTAGGATGTAGAGTGTACGAAGATAAAATTCCGATTAATTACCAAGCGGTAGTTATGGCCGAAGAGCTGAATATGAGCATTGTAACTGCGGCGCTTAATGGTGGCGAAGATTACGAGTTACTCTTTACAGCTTCAATAGACGATTACGAAAAAATTTTGTCCATGGATAACGTGGGCATTGTTGGCCACATCACCAAGCCTGAGTTAGGGCTTAACTTAGTTGGACGCGAGGGCGAAGAAATTGCGCTTAAAGCGCAAGGTTGGAATTCGTTAAAATAATTGCTTCTACATTAATGGACTAAACAAACGTGCAAACGATTCCTTCAATTTGAGGGTTCGTTTGCGGTTAGTCCACATCTCAAGTGTCAGCTCTTCGGAGTTTTCCATGTCTCGTTCAAAAAGCCCACGTAAGTGTTCGGCCGTCGCATTTTCATAAATAAACGCATTGGACTCGAAGTTCTGATTAAAGCTTCGCTCATCCAAATTTGCCGACCCCACTATCGACACATAGTCGTCAATAACAATGGCTTTGCTGTGTAAAAACCCTTTTTTATAGCGATATACTTTTACACCAGCTTCCAAAATATGGCCTAAATAGCTCGAAGTACTTAAATCGGATAGACGCGAATCGGATCGCGAAGGCACCATCAATCGAACATCCACACCACTCAATGCAGCTATCTGTATGCTGTTGTTTACT
>JAGNPC010000101.1 GCA_017989795.1 Paludibacter sp.
GTGAAAATTGCCATCGATATGCTTCGTCAAGGTATGATTGATGAAAAAACGGCTATTCAACGTGTTGATCCATTAAAATTAGATGAATTACTTCACCCCGTATTTGATAAAAAAGCATTAAAAACGGTGGAAGTAGTTGCCAAAGGTTTGGCTGCCTCGCCTGGTGCTGCTACAGGACGCGTTGTGTTTAATGCCGACGATGCTGAAGAGTGGGCATCGCATGGTGAGAAGGTAATTATGGTGCGCGTTGAAACATCGCCCGAAGATTTAGCGGGTATGTTTGCTGCACAAGGTATTTTAACGGCTCGTGGTGGCATGACCTCGCATGCTGCTGTAGTAGCGCGTGGCATGGGTAAATGTTGTGTTTCGGGAGCTGGTGCATTGCGCATTGATTACAACCTGAAAACCATAGAGGTGGATGATTTGGTAATTCATGAAGGCGAATATATTTCGATTAATGGTAGTACAGGTGAGATTTATTTGGGTAAAGTACCTACGCAAGAAGCAGATTTGGATGAGGATTTTGCATCGTTAATGACATTGGCCGATAAATATGCACGTATGAATGTACGCACCAATGCTGATACGCCTTATGATGCAGGTGTTGCTCGTAAGTTTGGTGCTACTGGTATTGGACTTTGCCGTACGGAACACATGTTCTTTGAAGGTGAAAAACTAAAAGCAGTACGCGAAATGATTTTGGCAAATAATCCTGAAGGACGTAGAATGGCTTTGGATAAAATTTTACCTTTGCAACAAGAAGATTTTGAGGGAATTTTCGAAGCCATGGCGGGTATGCCTGTAACGGTTCGTTTGCTCGATCCACCATTGCATGAGTTTGTTCCTCACGATTATAAAGGGCAGCAGGAAATGGCTGAAACCATGAATGTTTCGCTACGTGTTATTAAAGAACGTGTTGAAGCGCTTCACGAACAAAACCCGATGTTGGGTCACCGTGGTTGTCGTTTAGGAAATACTTATCCTGAAATTACCGAAATTCAGACACGTGCTATTTTGGGTGCTGCTATTGCTCTTAAAAAACGAGGTGTTGTAGCCATTCCCGAAATTATGGTGCCGCTTGTAGGTAACAGATTGGAGTTTGTGGAACAAGAAAATATAATTCGCTCAGCAGCTGCAGCGCTTTTTGCTGAAGTTGGCGATAGTATTGATTACAAGCTAGGTACGATGATTGAAATTCCACGTGCAGCTATTACAGCCGAAGAGATTGCGGTAGGAGCTGATTTCTTCTCGTTTGGAACTAATGACTTGACGCAAATGACGCTTGGTTTCTCGCGCGATGATATTGCTTCGTTCTTGCCTATTTATTTGGATAAGAAGATTTTAAAAGCAGATCCATTCGAAGTGTTAGATCAAGATGGTGTTGGTGTACTTGTTAAAATGGGTGTCGATAAAGGTCGCTCTGTAAAACCTGATTTAAAAATTGGTATTTGCGGCGAGCATGGTGGTGAACCATCATCCATCGACTTCTGTCACCGAGTAGGCATGAACTATGTAAGTTGCTCACCATTCCGTGTTCCTATCGCACGACTTTCGGCAGCTCAAGCAGCTTTACGTTCGAAGTAAATTCTTTAATTTTTTGTACAAAAAAAACCTGTAACGCATTGTTACAGGTTTTTTTTATAGTATGTCGAAACAGCAATTTTATATCTCTCACTTCGTTCGAGATGACATTTAGTTAGTAAGTTTTGAAGGTGGGGATTAGTTGGCGGCCTTGCCGCCAACTAATCCCCACTAGCCTGTTTCATGGTAAAGTCTGTCATTCTGAACGTAGTGAAGAATATAATAATTAAAATCAGACTATTACTCTCAATGTTTTATTGGTATTGAATGTAAATGGGTTGAGGTTTTAGTTTCATCAAATCATCAGGAGTTAGCATAGTATGAGGAGCTTTTTTCAAATCATTTTTATAAAAAAGTTTGAAACCTGTAAACTGCACTGGTTCTTTGTGAATATACAATTTGTAGGTGCTACGTTTCAAAATTGGTTCGCCCCAGCCATCCATGTGCATTACTAGTTGTACATCAGGATTTAGTTTAATGTCCTTGTAATTGCGCACCATACCTTGTGTGAAGCGGTGTACAACAAGAATTTTGGGTGTCAGTTTATTGTCTTTTACTAATTTGGCTAAATAATCTGAACAGTAATTGATGTCATCGGCATTGATGGTTCCAATTTTTTTGCCTGGAATGCTGCCATCTTTCATCGAAAATTCAGGATCAATACCTAAATGTACATGTGGCATTTTTAAATACTTCTCAAGCAATGGAACCTCGTGCTGATAACTGCTCTGACACACTTGAATATCCAGAAATACAATGGCATTACCCATTTTAGCTATTGTGAGAGCTGAATCAATTTGCTCAAAAGGCATGCGTTTACAATAGGTTCCATCGGGCATTGGATGGCCTTGCGCCACCACAGCAATGTAATGAATAGCAGGTTGTAATGGGGTTAGCGAGTCGGCTTTGTTCCATGCAGCCACTTCCTCATTTAGTCGGCGCCATACTTCAGCAGGTGGAAATTCGCCTAAAATCCCCATCTTTTTAGAATATAAATTACCATAATAGGCCACAATACGTTTAAATGGCAAAATAGCTCCAGGATTTGGAATGGGTTGATTCATAACAGGCCAACGACCCGTAGTATCACCATTAGCAATTGCTGTTAGCTTTGCGAAGTAAGTTGCTGAGTCAATTTTTGTAACTTCAGGCTTTGATTCTTCTTCGGTAGAAGTAGAGTTGCTACTTTGAGATTCTTTTTTTTGACCGCACGCTACTACGCCAACTAAAATGGAAACGAAAATGATAGTTTTAAATTTTTCACTCATAATTTTCTTCATATATTTATTATCAGAACTCTTATCTCAATACTCTTATCTCAATACTCTAAACTCAATACTCTAAACTAAAAACTCTTCTTCATTGCCCTAATCATACCTTGCGCAGTCCATTCGGGCACTATCATACGGCGAACGGTGTGCAAAGGTTGAATGGAATCGCGCTTGGTGCTCAAGATAAATGCTAGTTTCATGTACTTGCTCATTTCGGTAGCGCTTTTGCGGTTGCACAAGCCGTAAGGGTAGGCAAAATACTCTACAGGCTTACCAGTGATGGATTCTAATTTCTTTTTGGGGTCAATCACTTGTTTTTGCCAATCGGCTATCGAGTCGTATTTAGTGACCATGGTATGATCCCAGCTGTGTAACCCTACGGTGTGGCCTGCTTTCGCGAGCGCTGCAATTTGATCGGTAGTCATGTAGTTTTTTTTATTATAGGTAATGGTCATAATAAAAAATACGCCTCTGAAATTGTATTTTTCGAGGATGGGGGCCGCGACCGTTGAGTGCTCCACGCGTGAATCGTCGAAGGTAATCATAAATGGTTTTTCAGGAAGTGTTTTGTTGAACACCAAATAATCGTACAGCTCATCGGGCGAAATAGAGTGGTAGCCACTGTCTGAGAGCGTTTTGATTTGGTTTGTAAATGATGTCGGACTCACAGTATATTCATCATTTCGGCCATTTTCGATGCGGTGATAGCAGATGATGGGCACTTGCTTTTTAGCTAGAATTTGAGCTGCAGTGTTGGCGACGGCTTTTGTTTCTACATTATCGGTTATGCTTGTTGAGCTTTGCATTGTTTCATGCTTTGCATTGTTGCAACTAGCTAAATAAATAGCTGCAAACACAATGGAGGAAAAGATAAATTTGTTTTTCATTTGTAATTATTTAAAAATAAGAAATAAGAAATTTATTTTAATGCTTGATACACTAAATTATGAAATAGTGTTTTATAATCAGTATCCGAATTGTTTGGTTGAAGGTTGATATAAAACAATATTATTAACTCTTCTTTAGGGTCGATAATGTAATCGGTGCCAAACATGCCGCCCCAGCGCAAACTACCTTCGCTAGCCATAGAGCGGTAGGAGTATTGTGCACGAAAATCTTCAAACGCTAATCCAAATCCAATTTCGCCTCGTAAGTTTCCTACATTGTTTTTGGTCATCATCTCTATCGTTTTCCTACTCAATATACGTTTTCCATTAAATTCACCCTTGTTTAAAATCATTTGACAAAAACGAGCGTAATCTTCAATTGTTCCACTTAAACCAGCGCCTGTACTAAGTAATTTTCCTTTTCCTTGGTAAGGATAGTATTGATACAAACCATTACTGTTCATGTTTAATTCCAAAGGCTTATTCATTTTTTTCTGATAAAGCTGAACTAAGTTTGTAACTTTTTCTGTCGGAATATTGAAATAAGTATTTTGCATACCCAGCGGCATAAAAACTCTTTCGTTCAAGAATTTATCAATAGTTTGGCCCGAAATAACTTCGATAAGATAGCCTATCACATCAACACCCATTCCGTAGGTGAATTTTTCGCCCGGATCGTGTTCGAGTGGACATGTGGCTAGCTTTTTAACCGCTTGCGCCAAGCTAATACTACCCATACTTAACATAGGTGAAGTGGGCACACCCGCTTTGTCAAATATCTTGCGTGTTTGATAATTGCCATAGCTAATCCCCGCAGTGTGCGTTAATAAATGTCGGATGGTAATGTCGGTTTTTGCTGGTCGGCTAGTATAAGTGCTATCGACCGGATTAAACGACTCTATTACCTTTGGATTAGTAAATTCAGGAATGTATTTTTTGACAGGCTCGTCGAGTTGAAATTTTCCTTCTTCGAATAGTGTTAATAAACCAACTACCGTAATGGCTTTGGTTTGCGATGCCATGCGAAAATAATCCGATGTGGTGCAAGGGATTTGTTTCTCGATATTACGCCAACCGTAAGCTTTGTTGTGTACCACGTGGCCTTTGTGAGCCACAAAAGTGACAGCGTGTGGAATTTCACCTTTCTCAACAAGTTTTGTAAAAACCGAATCAAGTCGTTTTAAACGTTCGCTATCGAAGTTATTTTGTTTTTTGTAAATAAACTGTTGTGGAAGTTGATTTTTTTGGGTAAATGCAAAAAATACGATGCCTAGAAGTAAAGATAATAAGTAAATACGTTTCATTTTAGATTTGTTTTGGGATGTAAAATATGTAATAATTGTGTTTTTTTACATTAAAAGCTTTTTCATTTCTTTATCAAAGTCGCTTTCGAATAAACGATTTTGAATAGGCTTGTACTTTTCATATTCATTTTCGGCAAATTCTTTAGCTATAGCAGCAGTAACCTTACCTGAGTTTAACAATATCTCTTTTTGATTAAATTGTAAGAATGCATTTAGTTTTTCAGACCAATCCTTCATAGTCATAGCTTTTCCTTGTTCGGCTTGATCTTCGGCATAATCCAAATACATTGAAACAATACGGTTTAGTGGCTTTAGTTCCTCTTCAGTAAGATAGTTTTTAGCAATTACGACATCCGATTTCCTGATTCTTCCTTCGGGGGAGTTTTTCCAATTGGTTAAGCCCATTTTTTCTTTTTTGTGATTTGCCCGCGAAACAATAATTTCGGCAGCTGTTTGTCCAGTAATTGCCCAGTGAAGTTTGTTTTGTACAGTTGCAAAAAACTCTCTCGTAATTTCCGAATTGTATTCATAATCAATACTACACTCGGCGTAAATATCCGTAATTTGCTGATAAAACCTGCGTTCCGAGCTTCGGATATCTCTGATTTTTTCGAGCTGTTCTTTAAAATAGTCTTTTCCAAACAATGGCTGCGGACTTTTTAAACGCATCACATCCATTGTGTAGCCTTTAATAATATACTCTTTCAACACATTAGTAGCCCAAATCCGAAACTGTGTAGCTCTATTGGAGTTTACCCTATACCCGACAGCAATAATAGC
Source organism: Paludibacter sp. (assembly GCA_017989795.1). Classification (GTDB taxonomy): domain Bacteria; phylum Bacteroidota; class Bacteroidia; order Bacteroidales; family Paludibacteraceae; genus Paludibacter. The sequence goes on from JAGNPC010000101.1 coordinate 5,824, forward strand.
ATCCAGATTATAAAATTTAGTTGGTCTTGTTTGCGTTTTACTACTGATTGCACCATGCTGAGTGGTTATTTCCAAAATGGAAACAACCACTTTCTCGTCCAACTCGCCACTCTCAAAAATATTCTTTAAATGTTTTGATATTGCAGGAATATTTACATTAAAAAGCTCTGCAATTTTACTTTGAGGCATCCATATTGTTTCGTTTTGCAACAAAACATCCACTCTTATGTCACCGTTATCGGTTTTGTAAAGTAAAAACTCTCTATTGGGATTGTATTTTGATAAATCCATATTTTTTGTTTAATTTATTATCCTACCGATAACCCGCTTTAGGCTTGTATTTATACTGCAAATATAACTATAATTTTCAGAATTTTACAGCAATTAAAAAAACGAATTTAGGTTGTAATGTTTAGGATAGTTATGCTGTGTTTGGAGTGGAAATTGTATGAAATAAGATTTTTTTTGTAAAAATAGAATGGTAATTTGTACTGTGTAATTTGTTAAGATAAAGTGAGTTATTAGCATTGATATGACATTGGCATTAAAGTTGAAATAAAAAAATTGGATTTTTTTTCATTTTGATATTGTCTATTTCTCGGAAATAATCTATCTTTGCACTGCAAAACAAAAATGCAAAACACCAATGCGAAAATAGCTCAGTTGGTAGAGCACGACCTTGCCAAGGTCGGGGTCGCGGGTTCGAGTCCCGTTTTTCGCTCACTGCGATAAAAGCTCAAAGCTTAGTAACGGGACGAGAAGTTTATCCCGATTATTATCGGGGAGTCCCGTTTTTCGCTCACAAAAAAGATATTAAAGCGAAACAGCGAGTTTCGCTTTTTTTCTCTAAAAGCAGTATGTTAAAGCATTTTGCTTATTTAGCTATAATTTTGCGCAGATGGTGAAATTGGTAGACACGCTACTTTGAGGGGGTAGTGCCGGTTACGGTATGTGAGTTCGAGTCTCATTCTGCGCACAAAAAGAGTTTCTTCTTAAGGAGGAGACTCTTTTTTTGTATAATTATTAGCAAAAAAAACAGTACTTTTGCATGATATTTCTTTTTGAATAATCTTAAGTCAATATTGATACTAATTAAAACAAAATTTTATGGAAAAACGTGTCGTAGGTATTCACGAAAAACTACCCCTTTTGCAAAGCTTGCCTTTGAGTCTTCAACATCTTACAGCTATGTTTGGAGCCACCAT
>JAGNPC010000102.1 GCA_017989795.1 Paludibacter sp.
TGTTTTACCAACTAAAAGTCCTGGTAACCAGTCGCAATGTTCAACGATTGAATAGGCAGCATCACGTACTTTTTCGTCGGAACGTAAAACGTGCAACGCTTTTGCCCAAAACCATTCAGATGAATAAATACCACCTTCGTACGAAGTATAGTCAATATCCCATTTGCCAGCAAGTGTGTTAATTTCTTCCGCTTCTTTAATAGCTGTGTGGTCTTTCCACAAAACAAACATGGCGTTTGGATTTTCAGCAAATTCAGGTAACATCGAAAGTGGCGTACCTGCTTTATCAGTGAAAACCGGAGTACTACCCGTTGTGTCAAAAGCAATACCAACGACTTGTGCACCAGTGCCTGCAGGACATTTACTCAATGCATCGTTAACTGTATATTCCAATGCATCGATATAATCTTGTGGATGTTGACGATACTGATTGGTTGTTGGAACACAATATTTACCTTCCATCCAACGTGGATAATATTTTACTGATGATGCTAGTTCCTCACCAGTTTCGGCATTTACAACTACCGCACGTGCCGAGTCGCTGCCATAATCTAAACCTATTACGTATTTCATTTCTTCTGAGTAAGTAAGAGCTAAGAGGTAAGAGGCAAGTACTTGCGTCTTACCTCTTACTCCTTACTCCTGATTATTTATCTAAGCGCTTTGTTTAACATATAATACACCTCGTTATTACGCATGTCTTGTTTGAAATTGCGGATGTTGGTATCTTTGTCGATAATCAACATTTCAATGTCAAGAATTTCAGCATAATCTTCTAGCATTTCAGTTGTTATTGAGAATGAGAAGCTCGAGTGGTGTGTACCACCAGCTGTAATCCATGCTCCAGCACCTACTTCGATGTTTGGTTGTGGAATCCACAAGGCACAAGCAACAGGTAATTTAGGAAGAGCTTCTGGTTTAATAACTTCTACTTCATTTACAATCATACGGAAACGGTTACCCATATCCACAATAGTTGCTGCAACACCTTGTCCTTCATGTGCTTGGAAAATTAAACGTGCACAAACACCTGCATCACCTATTCCTAAGAAATGAACTTCGATACGTGGTTTTTCAGCTGCAATTTCCGGGTTGATTTCCAACATATGTGACTGTAGGATAGAGCTATTTGCGCCGTCAAAATTCAATACATAATCTTCTAGGAATGAACATCCACCAGGTAATCCTTGAGCCATAACCCACATAGTGCGAGTAAGAGCAGCCGTTTTCCAGTCGCCTTCTGCCCCAAAACCATAACCTTCAGCCATTAAACGTTGTGAAGCAAAGCCCATTAATTGGCTCATACCTTCTAGTTCGTTAAAGCTTGTTGTAAATGCTTTAGCTCCTTTCGATTCTAAGAAACGACGTAAACCAATTTCTTGAGCTGCAGCCTGACGAACAGAAATGTGTTTTTCTGCACCTGGTTTGCAATCGTCAGCAAAATCGTAAAGTTTTACATATTCTTCGATTAGTGCATCGATTTCTGCCTCGGTAACTGCTTCTACGAAAGGAACAAGTTTTGCAATAGGAGCATTGTCAACATGGTATCCTAAACGGATTTCAGCTTCTACTTTATCGCCATCGGTAACAGCAACATTGTTCATGTTATCGCCAAAACGAATGATTAGCATGTTTTGAGCATCGGCTTGAGCAGCACAAACACGCATCCAACCAGCCATTTTATCGTGTGTTGATTTATCTTTCCAGTAACCAACTACAATTTTACGTGGTTTACGTAAACGGCTCGTGATAAAACCAAATTCACGGTCGCCATGAGCAGATTGATTCAAGTTCATGTAATTCATGTCAATTTCTGACCATGGAATTTGCTCATCAAACTGTGTATGTAAGTGAAGTAATGGTTTTTTGTAGTCCATTAAACCGTGAATCCACATTTTAGCAGGCGAAAAAGTGTGCATCCAAGTAATCATACCCACACATTTTGTGTCGCCATTGGCTGCGCGCATAATTTCCGAAATTTCGGAAGACGAATTTGCTGTTCCTTTATAAACCACTTTTACTGGTAAATTACCTGATGCATTTAAACCAGCAACCATTTCATTTGAGTGTGCATCTACGCTCACTACTGCGTCACCACCATAAAGCAATTGAGCTCCGGTAATGAACCATACTTCTAAATCTTTGTAAGTCATTTTATTTTTGTTTTGTTAGTTACAATCCCCAACCCCGAAAGGGGAGTTGAAGCTTGCAGAGTTGTTATTTTTATTGTTTTTTTTAGCCTTAAGGGTTAACTTGTAACGATACAATAGCTTTTGCGGGAACTGTTATGGTTAAACCTTTTTTACTCACTTTAACTCCTTTAAATTCGGAAGGTGTTACAACATTTGGATTATCAAAGGTATTATATGCATCAACTGTTTTTGCTGTCAATAGCGTACCCGATACCTTTGTAATTTTAGTAGCACCCAAGTCAATATCAATTTTTTGTTCTTTGTCTGGATCAACATTGGCAAGTGTAATGCACATCTGCCCTTTAGCATCTTTTGATGCTGAAACGCTTACGGCAGCAAATTTTCTGTTGTTCGACACCAAAGAATCGCATTGAATATCGAGTGGTAAGTTTGTTGCCCCCATGTGTTTTTTATACATCTCAAATACGTGGTAGGTTGGTGTTAAAACCATTTTCGACCCATTTGTCAAAATCATAGCTTGCAATACATTCACTACCTGAGCAATGTTTGTCATTTTGATACGTTCCGTATACTTGTTGAAAATATTTAAGCTCAAAGCAGCTACAAACGCATCGCGCATTGTATTTTGTTGATATAGAGCTGATTTTGATCCTGGCTCCTCATTCCACCAAGTGCCCCACTCATCAACCATTAAACCTACCTTGTTAGTAGGGTCATGTTTATCCATAATAGCAATGTGTTTTTTGAGCACGTCTTCTATTTCTAAACATTTATCCATTGTCCATAAATACTCATCTTTGTTAAACACTGTTGCCGATCCTTTGCTGCCTGTCCACCCTTTTACGGTATAATAGTGTAATGATAGTCCTTGCATACGATCGCCCACATTTTTCATCAATACTTCAGTCCAGTTATAGTCGTAATCGCTGGCACCACTTGCTATTTTAAAAAGTTTGTTTCCATCATATTCACGGCAATAGGTTGCATATCTGCGGTATAGGTCTGAGTAGTAATCAGGAGTCATACTTCCGCCACATCCCCAGCTTTCGTTACCTACGCCAATGTATTTTAGTTTCCATGGTTTGTCGCGGCCGTTTTCACGTCGTAATCGAGCCATTGGACTATCACCTTCCGAAGTGATATATTCTACCCATTTAGCCAATTCTTCCACCGTGCCACTACCTACGTTTCCGCTCAGGTAGGGTTCGCAATCTAGCATTTCGCATAAAGTAAAAAAATCGTGTGTGCCGAAACTATTATCTTCCACAACTCCACCCCAGTTATTATTCACCATTTTTGGGCGCTTCTCGCGTGGACCAATTCCGTCCATCCAGTGGTACTCGTCGGCAAAGCACCCGCCTGGCCAGCGCAATACGGGTATTTGCAGTTGTTTAAGTGCATTTAGTACATCATTTCTATACCCTTTTGTGTTTGGGATGGGTGAATTTTCGCCTACCCAAATACCTTCGTAGATACAAGTGCCCAAATGTTCGGCAAATTGACCATAAATTTCTTTATTAATTACCTGTTTACCCTTGTCGGCATGGATGGTGATTTTTGAAGTCGACGTTTGTGCACTGAGCGTAATCGACCCCATTAGCAGCATTGCTAGTAGAAGTTTTTTCATTAGATTTTTTTTTGATTGATTTTGATTGATTTTTGATTGATTTTTTGATTGATTTTTGATTTTTTACTGACCGTAATACGCTCCAGGTCCGTGTTTTCTAAAAAAATGCTTTTTTATTAAATGCGGATTCATACTTAAATTTGGATTTACATTGTATGCAATGTATGCCATTTTTGCAACCTGTTCCATAACTACTGCATTGTGTACTGCATCATCGGCATTTTTACCCCATGAAAAAGGGCCATGATTATTTACAAGTACACCAGGTATATAGTCAGGATTTAAGCCTTCGAAACGTTCAACTACTACGTTTCCAGTTTCTAGTTCGTAGGCACCTTCTACCTCAGCTTGTGTCATTTGACGTGTACATGGTATGCCATCGCTAAAATAATCAGCATGAGTAGTGCCAATATTTGGAATGTCGCATCCTGCTTGTGCCCACGATGTAGCGTAAGTAGAGTGTGTATGCACTACGCCACCTATATTCGGGAAGTTTTTGTAAAATACTAAGTGTGTAGCTGTGTCGGATGAAGGTTTGTATTTTCCTTCTATCACTTTACCTTCCAAATCTACTACAACCATATCTTCGGCATTCATATCGTCGTACGATACGCCCGAAGGTTTAATTACTACCAAACCCGACTCACGGTCTATGGCACTAACATTCCCCCAAGTAAAAATTACTAATCCGTGTTTAACAAGGTCGATATTGGCCTTGAATACTTTTTGTTTTAATTGTTCTAACATCTTGATTTATTTACTATTTTGACATTTACCATTTACCCCAAACCTTAAAGCGAAGTAGGGAAATGTAGACTAAAAATTATGCTGGTTTAATTATAAACGTTTATTATACACTTATTATTTTAAAAAAAATATGAGATTCAAAAACGCTATCCTTTTTATAAACTGCGTCTTAAAGTCCCCCTTGAGGGGGAGTAGGGGCATTACAATGAAAAATGCAGCCCCTGCTCAATTAATTGATCGTATTTTTGTTTGTTGAATTTATAATAGTAGGCTCCTTTGCGTGATGAACTCTTGTCTTTTTCATCCAACTTTTCGAGTATATCCATACTCAGGAGTTTTTTACGAAAGTTGCGTTTGTCGATACTCTCTTGGTATATTGATTCGTATAAACTCTGTAGCGTTGGTAGAGTAAAAAGTTCGCTTAAAAGGTTAAAACCTATGGGTTTAATAGCGGCTCTGCGTTGCAATTGGTTGATGGTGTCGCGTACCATTTTGTTGTGGTCAAATACCATTTCAGGCAAACTTTTCAATTTCACCCAACGTGCATCAAACTTGGCAGCTAAGCTTTTCTCAAAATTTTCGATATTCACCAACGCATAATAAGCAACCGAAATTACGCGTTCGCCCAAATCGCGATCCAACTCGCCATAAGCGCCCACTTGTTCTAAATAAATATCGTCGATACCCGTAAATTCACGAACCACTCGTTTGGCGGCTGTTTGTACACTTTCACTTCTGTCAACAAATCCACCCATCAACGACCATTCACCCTTCATAGGTTCAAAAGGGCGCTTTGCAATAAGCGCATGCAATTCATTGTCGCGGAAGCCTAGAATAATACTATCTACTGCTACAAGAAATGAATCTTTATTTGTATACGGTGAACTGAACATTTTTGTTGATTTTAACTGCCCCAAACCCCTCCCGATAAAAGAATCGGGATAAATGGCGGGGCTTAAAGAAAAGAGTCATTTTATATATCATTTTTACAAGTGTAAAGTAAACACTTGTTTTTTGATTTTAAACAATCATTTTTATGTTTAAAAACATAGGAATTGTGAAAATTGCACGTAGATTGCCCCATAATTGTCTCTCTGCTTAGCCGTACAATTCTTTTAGTTCGAGTTTTTTGATGCGCGCATTTATTCCACCTTTGGTTCGTCCAAAATGTTTGGCCATATCTTTAACACTAATACCTTCGCAGTACATAACGGTCAGTTCATTGTCCAGATCAATGGTCCAAGGCATGTAGGCATCGGTGTGTGCTTTTCGAATTTCCTCCACCGAGTATGATTTTGGTTCAATGTTGATGGTTTCTGTCAAGCTCTCATAAGTAGTTTCGGTTTTTGCAGCTTCTTCAGCTTTAAGTACATGAATTTTTGGCGTGCAAATAAAACTTTCGGGCAAAAGTTTTTCGGGTATGTAAATGCTATTGCGTGTACGGGTAACAGCGACATACAGTAGGTTTATTTCTTCATTAATTTTCGTAGCATCATACGTACTTTTATTAATATTTTCTTGGGTAATAAAATCGGAAACCAACTGCACCGTGTCGTACTCCATTCCTTTGCAACGATGTATGGTCGAAAATATGATTTCAGCTTTGTACTTGTCTTCATTTTCCACATGTTTTTCCTTCAACAAATTGATAATATCAGGGATATCATCGCCATATTCTTTTACAATTTCTACCAACATGCCCAGCTGCCTATCCTCCGTTTTTTCGATATACTCCTCAAGCTCAGTCAAGCTATTCATTGATTTAATCAGCTTATCTTTTATTAGTTTTCGATTATGGTTATGTAAATTTAGTACATCGTATAACGAAGTTCCATTGTCGGCGTATGTATACGACATTATATTCCCCTCAAAATAAATGCGTTGAATATTTCCCTTTTCCGAAATGTACTCAATTGCTTTGAGCAGCAAGCCCAAATTGGTGCGCGCTAAAATAGCTTTCACTTTATTGTCGGTTGAGCCTCCAACTCCTTGAATTTTAATGGAATTTTCAACAATATCTTCATTCAACAGTTTTTTCCATTTCAAAATGTCCATAGCCAGCAAGGCTATTTCGTTGCAAAACCGGAAGCTGCGCGAAAGGTAGAAAGTTTGGAAATTAGCTTTTTCGAGTGAGTTTACGGCAAACCGCCAACCGTAGATTTGCTGATGCGTATCGCCAACAATCACTTTCACAGCACTTTGCTTCAGAAACACATCGAGCATGGCCGGCGAAGCATCCTGACCTTCGTCGAAAAGTATATAATCGTAAGGCAATTTTGGATTTGCTAATTGAAATTTTTTGAGGTAAAAATCATGTGTAATTTCTATTTCGGCTTTATCCATTTTGGCCAACAACTGTCTTGTTTTCAGTTCAATATAGGAGTAGTACTGCGTAACAAAACCCTTGGCAAGTGCGTCCGTGACAGTTTCTATATAATTCATTTCCTGCACTCTTTGCGCATTGCTAT
>JAGNPC010000103.1 GCA_017989795.1 Paludibacter sp.
AATAAAATTCAGTGTGCCCGATAGTACGGCTTGTAGTTTTTGAATCTCGTCGCCACTATTCATCAAACTATTCATGGTGTTGATAATGGGCAAGCCAGCACCTACATTGGTTTCGAATAGGAATTTCACTCCTCTGCGGCGCGATGTTTCTTTGAGTGCTTGGTATTTTTCGTATTCCTCCGAGGCTGCTACTTTGTTAGCCGTTACAACCGAAATATTATTTTCGATTAAGGGCTGATAAATGGCTGCAATATCGGCACTGGCCGTACAGTCGACAAATACGGAATTAAAAATATTCATATTCAGTATTTCGTTCTGAATCAGTTCGGGGCTTGCGGCTAAGCCTTGGGTTTGTATGAGTTCGCCGAAATTGGTTAAATCGATACCGTTACGGTCGAACAACATTTTGCGCGAGGTGGCAATACCCACTACTTTTACTTTGAGCGCGTGTTGCGTCATTAGTTTGGGTTGTTGCTGTTTAATTTGCTCCAACAAGCTGCTGCCTACGGTACCTATGCCAATAAGGAATATATTTAATACCTGATAATCGGATAAGAAAAATGAATCGTGAATAACGTTGAGCGCTTTGCGTAAGGATTTGCGGTCGGTGACAAAGGAGATGTTTGTTTCCGATGCGCCTTGTGCACAGGCTACTACATTGATACCATTGCGACCAAGGGTGCCAAATAGTTTTCCGGCTATGCCTGGTGTGCGTTTCATATTGTCGCCCACAATGGCTACAGTGGCCAAGTCGTCCTCGGCAGTAATATTGTCGATGGCTCCTTGCGCTATTTCGATGGCAAATTCTTTTTGCAATACTTGTACTGCCAATGAGCTATCAGCATTTTTAACGCCTATCGACGTGTTGTTTTCCGACGAAGCTTGCGATACAAAGAAAACGCTAATGCCATTTTCTGCTAATGATTTAAAAATACGGTGATTAACACCAATAACACCCACCATGCCCAGACCTTGTACGGTTACTAGCGAAGTGTCGTTGATAGACGAAATACCTTTGATGGCTTTCGATTTTCCAGAGGTTTTTTCTTGAGTTATCAAGGTGCCTTTAGCCGCTGGGTTAAAGGTGTTTTTGATAACTACGGGTATTTTTTTATGAAAAACAGGGAATATTGTTGGCGGATAAATAACCTTGGCACCAAAGTTGCAAAGCTCCATGGCTTCAATAAAGCTCAGTTTTTCAATTACATACGTGCTTGATATAATGCGCGGATCGGCAGTCATAAAGCCATCAACATCGGTCCATATTTCAAGTATCGAAGCGTTGAGAGCTGCTGCAAGTATGGCCGCTGTATAGTCGGAGCCACCGCGCCCTAAGTTGGTAATGTTGTTTGTTTTGCTGTCGGTAGCTATAAAGCCGCCACAAACCACCGTTTGTTGTTCGGTAGCAAAGAATTTTTCGATACAGGTATTGGTACTGTCGAAATCTACTATGTGTTTATCGAACTGGTTGATGGTGCGGATAAACTTTTTTGAGTCGTAGTGCACCGCATTGTCGATACTGGCTGCAATAATTACCGACGAGATGGCCTCGCCGAAACTAACCAGCGTATCAATTATTTTGGTTGAATTATCTTTAATTAAAAATATACCGCGCAAGAGGTTCGATAAGTCGTTGAATAATACGTTCAACTGTGTTTTTAAGGCGGCTTGATTGTGTTCAGGAACAAGCGTTTCAACCACCTCGTTATGACGAATAAGCATAGCTTGGTATTCGTTCATGTATGTTTCATCACCATTTGCTGCCAGGTCCGACATTTTGTAGAGTTGATCCGTGACGCCCGAAAAGGCGGATACAACAACAATTACGGGCTCTGACTGCTCTTCAACAATTTTTTTGACACTAAGGATGCCATTGGTTGAACCTACGGATGTTCCACCAAATTTAAGTACTTTCATTCGAATGTGGTTTTTTTTATATTTGTTTATAAACCGAATAGGATTAAGTCTATTTTTTCTTACAATTTATAAACATACAAGTGTTTTTTGCTTAAAAAAATAGTTCTAGCTCATCAATTCAGTTTCGGACTGCAATATTAGCAATTTTTTAGCAATAAAGTGGCTTATAATGGCAGTTTTTTAACCGAGGGCTTGCAAATTAGCGAAATTTAGACTACTTTTGCAGCGCTTTTGGAAGTTTATACGCTTTGTAGAGGCTAACAAATGTAGTGTCGGTTCTGTAGCTCAGCTGGATAGAGCAACGCCCTTCTAAGGCGTGGGTCATGGGTTCGAATCCCGTCAGGATCACGATATAAAAAAAGCTATTAATCTTGTAACTAGATTGATAGCTTTTTTTTGTTTTGGGGATATGCTAGCTTAATTTAGCAGTCGATAGGCCAAGCCAAAAGTAAGCAATTGTTTGAATTGTGGTTTTGCTTTGTTGCTACCCGTTTCAATTACGGTATTGTCGTAGCGCGGGTTGAGCATGATGCGTGTGGATAGGAAACGGTTGATTTGGAAATTCCCTTTTAGCTCCCAGTCTACTTCCACCTTTTTGTAGTTGGTATAAAACGTTAGGCGCGACTCAAAGGTCATTTCTTTGGTGGGAGCATAGTTTCCCTGTACTTTGATGGAACTACCTATTTCGCTCAGCGTATGTTTGCCAGGCTGTACACCAAAGAGTTTGGAGTCGATTTTTTTGTTGTTTAAATAAATGTATTTAAATGAGATAGGCGAAACCATTACCGAAAGTAGTTTTTTGTATTTATAATCCATACCTACACTAAAGTTTGTGCGCACGGGAGTCATAAAGTCGGCCTTTAAAGTCTTTGAATTAACTGCTTTATAGGTTGGGAATAGGGGCGTCGAGAAATCCAAGGAGGCTGAATAAAAGAAATCGCCGCCTGCTTTGATACCCAGCTTGCTATAGATTTTAAATACATCGTCGTTGGTGTTAAATATACGTGTAGTATCTTCTTCCACCGAGTGAAAACCTGCCCGCCACTCACCTGAGTTTTCCCATTGAATGTTTTTTTTGTTGTCGTAGTTAAATTTAGCTGTTAAGGTTCCGAGTATGGCTAAGTTACTGCTACCGCCTTGGTGCCAGTTTTTCGATACAAAGTTTTCGGAAAATTGCAGGTAGGCATTCGCTTTTTGCGACCAATTATCCAGTTTAATTTTTTCGACTACTAATTTGCGTTGTGCACGTGCTGTAAGCTCTTCGTCGGTAAAAAGTTTGATGTTTTCTTTGTAATCGTATTCAATAAGGCGGCTTTTCACATCTTCGGTTGTGGGTAAGTCGTGCTGATGATAGGCCACTAGCGAAGGGTTGTTTATAAAAATGTATTGAAAAGCTTTTGTTTGTATTTCAGCTATTACCTCACGTTCGTTTATGCGCTCAGTGATAGCACTTTCATAAACCCAATAATTAAATGGTTTTTTGCCATTGAATAATGTATTTTTAAGAATATTATTTTTGAAATCGAGTTTTTTTATTTCTACCCTCGTAATGAGTGGAAGGACCAACCGATGATTTGATGTAAAGCAAGGGTCGAAATCAAAAATAGGTTTGCCGGCAAGCATTTTACGTACTTCGTTTCGTATTTTTTTGTAATCGATATGGGCGGGAATGGTGTCGATAGCCATGCTGTCGCGCATGATGCTGGTTACTTCCTGTATTGATTTGGGTTTGCTTATTAAGCTGTCGAGCGTAGCATCTAAGTCTATTATATGCATGGAGTTACCAATGCTGTCGGTGTTGATAGAGTTGGCCGAAAGTGAAAACGATGAGATAACTGATAAGATAATAGCAACTATAACTAAACTAATTTTTCGAAACATATTTTGAGTGAAATGGATTGAGTCGTTTATTAATGTGTATGCACTGTAAAGTGTTTAAACGCCATTTCACATCAAAATTCATGCCGCTAATTTTTAATATTCTTATAATACTAAATTTACAAATAACGCAGGTAGCAATCCTAGAAGTATCATTAGTATGCCTGCAAGTTCTATTTGACGTTTGTAAATATTTGAAGATTCGATGATTCTATCGTCAGGTTGTTTATTTACATACATGGCAATAATTGGACGCATGTAAAAGAATATGCTTATTACTGAGCCTGTAATGGCTACAATTATCAGTGGGAGATGTCCTTGTTCAATGGCTGTAATAAATAAATTATATTTAGCAGCAAATCCTACAAGTGGTGGAATACCCGCTAACGAAAGCATGGCTATGGTCATTGCAAAAGCTTCGGTAGGGTTGCGTTTGGCTAAACCATTGAAGGCTTTAATCATAAACGTACCTGTTTCTTCGCGCACAAGTATTAATACGGCAAAAGCAGTTATGGTAGCAATGGTGTACGACATGCTATAAAACAACAATACACTAGCTGCATTTCCTTTTAGAGTGATAATTGCTATGAGCATGTAACCCGCATGCGCTATTCCGGAGTAGGCAAACATACGCTTTACGTTGTCCTGTTTAAGGGCTGTTAAGTTGCCTATAAGTATAGTTGCCATTGCAAAAACGGTAAGTGTCACGGTCCAAAGGTTGGCTATGTCGGCAAAGCTGGCCTGCATGAGTCTGAAAAATGCTGCTACAGCTGCTACTTTTCCGACCGTAGCCATAAATGTAGTGATTAGCGTAGGTGCACCTTCGTATACGTCGGGCGCCCAAAAATGAAATGGCGCTGCACCAATTTTAAATGTCATGCCAATAATTACAAGCAATATACCTATGTTTAGCATGGCCGGTATAGCGCTTTGGTGGAGGGTAACGTATTGATTTATAATTTCTAAGTTCAAATTACCACAGGCACCGTATATCAATGCAATGCCAAAGAGTAAAAACCCAGATGCAAACGACCCTGTAAGGAAGTACTTCATGGCAGCTTCGTTGGAATTTGGATCCCGTTTTTTGCTACCAGCAAGTATATAAAGCGAGAGCGAAAGTGTTTCGATACCAATAAAAAGCATGAGTAAATTGCCAAAAGCCAACATGATAAGCGCACCCACCAACGCAAAGAGTATGAGCGCATAAGTGTCTTCGAGTGGGCGTTTTACGGGCTTGTAATATACGGGGGCGAAGATAAACACAAACAGGGTAGTGAATATCAATACTGCACCAAATGCTTTACTGAAATTGTCGGCTATAAACATTTCGTTGTATAAATGTTGGGGAGCATCCCATCCAAGTAAGTTAACAGCAAATGCCGCTACTAAACCAATATATATAATTGGTAGTAAGGGTGTTTTTTTGCCTAATGAACCCAGTATTAGTATTATAATAGCAACTATCGATATGGTAATTATTGCGTACATAGATGATTAATCTTATTGATAATTAATTTTTTTATTTGATAACTCCTTCAATCATTCGCAAAGCAAAACTTGGGAAAATGCCAATGCCGAAAATGGATATGATTATTGGAATAAATAGGGATAATTCGCTTAACGATAAATCTTCAAAATTGTTGGTAGCTTCGGTTGTAGTTCCATACATTACCTGCTGATACATTTTTAACATATATACTGCGCCAAGAATAATAGTAAGTCCTGCAATAATAGCCAATGCTTTGTTAAATTGGAATAAGCCTATTAGTATTAAAAATTCACCTACAAAACTATTGGTTAAGGGTAATGCTACATTGGCCAAAACTATAATTAAAAACACAATTGCAAAACGGGGTGCAACACTGGCTATGCCTCCTAATTTGCTTATTTCGTCGGTTTTAGTTCGTTTCACTATCATGTAATAGCATAAAAAGAATCCTACTACGTTTACACCATGCGAAAACATTTGAATTATACCACCTTCAATGCCATAATTATTGTTTGATAATAGGCCAAGTGCAATAATGCCTACATGCGAAAGCGATGCAAAGGCAATAAGTTTTTTCAAGTTGGGTTGTTTGATGGCAATAATGGCACCATAAATTACGCCAAACAAAATGAGTGGCAGAAAAATGAGCGAGCCACCAGCCACTACATCGGGTGTTAGTGGAATTAAAAAGCGAATGATTCCATACAAGCCCATTTTGAGCATTATACCCGACATGAGCATAGTGCCCTGTATGGGCGATACATTGTAGGTTTCGGCCTGCCAAGAGTGAAATGGAAACAAGGGTATTTTGATGGCAAACGCTAAAAAGAATGCTAAAAAAATGGGTACTTGTAGCTGATATGGTAATTGTAACTGATAAAAACTAGCAAAGCTAAACGAATGTGGAGCGGGTGTTAGTGTATAAAGGTACAATATGGCTATAAGCATAGCAAAACTACCTACAAGGGTATAAATCAAAAATCGAATGCTTATTGTCCGTTTATTTTGCCCTCCCCAAAGTACTGTGATAAAAAACACAGGCAATAAGGCTAGTTCCCAAAAAATATAAAACAATATCATTTCTGATGCTGTAAATACGCCTATCAGGGCCATTTCCATAAGCAAAATGAGAGCGTAGAAGTTGTGCGTCCTTTTTTCGGTGCGCGAGGTGGATGCTATTATGATAGGTATAAGTAATGTGGTGAGTAAAACCATTACCATGGATACGGCATCAATTTTCAGGATGATTTGTATGTCGAGCAATTGTTGTAAATCAAGCTCAAGCAATAACAATTCTTTTTTGACAAAGGCAAAACCTACGGCTACCGAAATGAAAAATGTAAGCAACGACGATGCTAAGGCAAAGTTGCGACTGTATTTGCCTAACTTACTCGTAAATAGCAATAAAGATGCAACTAATGGCAGTATAAGAAGGAGTACAATTATCATATCGTTTAAAATATTATATTAAAAAATAGAATGGCAATAATGCTGAAAACCATCATAAATAAATAAAAGCCTACATTGCCACTCTGTAATCGTTGTAGTTTCTTACCCGCAAAAAGTGTAGTTGATCCTATCGAATTGATAAAATTGTATATAATTGTTTTATCTATTGTTTCTCTGAAAAATACGGATAAAAAG
>JAGNPC010000104.1 GCA_017989795.1 Paludibacter sp.
GGTTTTGATAAGAGAGTGTCTTGCAAAAGGCGCTCTCTTGTTAGTTTAATGAAGTGAGAACGACCGAATCACTAGCCACTAATCACTAACCACTAATCACTATTCACTAATCACTACTAATTATCCATTCATAATTATCTAAAAAATTGTACCTTTGCAAAACAATAGAATGAAAATTGTAGTTTGATAGGTATGAATACATTAGATATAGCAAAAATACGCTCGGAATTTCCTATTCTGAACGAGAAAATATATAACAAAACACTGGTTTATTTTGACAATGGTGCTACGGCGCAAAAACCTAGCTGTGTTATTGACAAAATTAATTTCGGCTACGAGCATTTGAATGCTAATATACACCGTGGCGTTCACTTTTTGAGTCAGCGTGCTACCGATGCACATGAAAATGCACGCAAAACGGTAGCTAATTTTTTGGGTGCTACTAAACACGAGGAAATAATTTTTACCCGTGGTACTACCGAAGCTATTAACTTAGTGGCCTTTTCATTTGGTGAAGCTTTTTGTAACGAAGGCGATGAAGTGATTGTTTCGGTCATGGAACATCACTCTAATATTGTGCCTTGGCAAATGCTTTGCGAGCGCAAAAAGATGACACTTCGTGTTATTCCAATGACTGACAAGGATGAACTAGACTTAGATGCTTACCGAAAGTTACTAAATAGCAAAACACGAATAGTGGCTGTTACACATGTATCTAACGTGCTCGGAACTGTTAATCCGGTAAAAGAGATTATTGATATTGCACATGCACAAAACATACCTGTTTTAATTGATGGAGCGCAATCAGTTCCGCACATTGCTGTGAACGTGAATGAACTTGATGCTGACTTCTATGTTTTTTCGGGTCATAAGATATTTGCACCTACCGGCATTGGGGCTCTTTATGGTAAAGAAAAATGGTTAAATGCAATGCCTCCATATCAAGGTGGTGGTGAAATGATTGCTACTGTATCTTTTGAGAAAACAACATACAACGAGTTACCGTTTAAATTTGAAGCCGGTACGCCCGACTATATCGGCTCTACTGCCCTAGCTACTGCTATTGAATACGTTCAGTCTATTGGCATCGACAAGATAGCTGCCTACGAGCATCACCTTACCGAATATGCCACCAAACGCTTGATGGAAATACCAAACATGCGCATTATCGGACAGGCTGAACATAAAAGTGCTGTTGTTTCGTTTTTGGTTGGTAGCATACATCCTTACGATATTGGCATGTTGCTCGATAAGCTTGGCATTGCTGTTCGAACTGGTCACCATTGTGCACAACCGTTAATCGACTCGCTTCAAATTCCAGGAACCGTGCGTGCCTCCTTTGCCTTTTACAATACAACCGACGAAATTGATAGCTTTATTGAAGCCTTGAAAAGGGTTGTGATGATGCTGGAGTAGACAGAGGTGAGAGGTTAGTGGTAAGTGATTAGTGATTAGTGATTAGTGATTAGTGATTAGTGATTAGTGATTAGTGATTAGTGATTAGTGATTAGTGATTAGTGATTAGTGATTAGTGATTAGTGATTAGTGATTAGAAAAGAAGTTTGCGGTTTGCAGTGAGGAAATAAAGATAGTTTTTAAAAACAATTAAATAAACTGTGTCTTATAGCCCATTTCGGGGGTTGAGGCCAAATACATATACACATGACAATTAACGAAATTCAGGACAATATCATCGAAGAATTTGAGCAATTTGACGATTGGATGGACAAGTATGCTTTACTTATTGATTTGGGTAACAGTTTGGAGCCTATCGACGAAAAAGATAAAACGCCTCAAAACATTATTGAAGGCTGCCAAAGCCGTGTATGGCTAAATGCTTTTTACGAAAATGGAATTATCACCTTTAAGGGCGAAAGCGACGCCATCTTGGTTAAAGGCATCGTTTCGCTGCTTATTCAGGTTCTTTCGGGCCATACGCCCGATGAGGTATTAAATACAGAATTGTATTTCATCGATAAAATTGGTTTAAAAGAGCACCTCTCTCCTACCCGATCGAACGGATTAGTAGCTATGGTGAAACAAATGAAAATGTATGCTTTGGCTTACAAATCGAAAGGAAACTAACGAGTTATTGAAGCTGTAGGGATAATTGCTTTTATATAAACAAACTTATTTACAATTACATAGACAATAGACATTTTTTTAAAAGTAATTTTCCGTACACTAAAGCCATATTGACGATAAAAAGGTTTAGTTTGAATGGAATAGGATTCGGCTCCATATTTCAAACAATTAATTGTTTTTCTAACACCATCAATATATTTTTTTGACGTTAATGGTGAGCTGTAATCAACACTAATTGTATTAGCCAAGCCTAACAAATCCTTACGTGCCTCTACAGAAATAACTATTTCATAGGCATTCATAATTTTCGAACATCTACACCATAATGATTACTGAGTATATCATAACATTCTTCGAATACCTCATCTACGGTATACGTTTTTTCTCCGTCAAAAGTATCCTGTGGATATTCAATTTTCACAAGCTTACTATGTTTTTCCAAATCGTGCACAATTTTACGACCGGCTGGAGTTTCTACATTAATAAAAGCTGTAACTGTCATAGTGGTATTTTTTTATTATAACGAAACAAAGATAATTAATGTTTTTCATTTCAACGTATTTCGCCGCTGCCTATACAATATTTTGCATCAGCATCGTAAATTACACCAAACTGCCCGGGAGCAATACCTTGTAATTTTTCTTCGGAACGAATGCGGTATCCCTCGGGCGTTTTTAGTATAGTACCACGAGAATAGTCAGGTGTGTGACGTATTTTAAACGTAATATCGGCTTCTACCTGAGCATCCGTCCATTCGTTTTGGGTAATAAAATGAAAATCGCGCATGGCAAACTCACGGCCATACTGCGTTTCGGTATCAAAACCTTTGGATGCCCACACGATGTTCGATTCCACTTCTTTGCTTATAACATACCACGGACCACCCGATAAGCCCAAGCCTTTGCGTTGCCCTACGGTATGGAACCAATAACCATTGTGGCGACCAAGAATTTTACCTGTTTCGAGTTCAACAATTGGCCCTTGTTTTTCGCCTAGATAGCGACGAATAAAATCGTTGTAGTTTACTTTACCCAAAAAACAAATACCCTGACTATCTGGACGCTTTGAGCTAGGCAAATTAGCTGCCACCGCAATATCACGCACCTCACTTTTCATTAAATGCCCAATAGGAAACATCAATTTTGATACCTGAAGGTGGTTTACTTGGGCTAAAAAGTCTGTTTGATCTTTAATTGGATCTTTAGCTGTACCTAAATAAGTCTTACCCTCTTTTTCGAATGTAGTGGCATAATGGCCTGTTGCTGTTTTATCAAAGTCTTTTCCTACACGTTGTTCAAAAACGCCAAATTTAATGAGCTTATTACACATCACATCAGGGTTTGGTGTTAAGCCTTCGCGCACTTTACGTATGGTATAATCCACCACATTATCCCAATAGTCTTTGTGTAGATCAATAACCTCTAGCTTGCAACCGTAGCGACGTGCAATGAGGCTAGCCATTTCTATATCCTCTTCCGATGTACAATGCAACAATTCATCATCATCCATACCAATTTTGATATAAAACAAAGTAGGTGTGTAGCCTGCCTCTTTGAGCACATGCACTACCACCGAACTATCAACACCACCCGAAAGTAAAGAAGCAATATTCATTGGATTATTTTTTTAAGTTACGAGTTACAAGTTACGAGTTACAAGTAATTAGTTATAAGTAAACATTTTACTAAATATAGTATTCGGCCATATCCACAATGCCTGCACGCATGGCGTATTTGGTAGCTTCGTGTATATTATTGACATTAAGTTTGCGAAAAATATTTTTACGATGCGTCATAATCGTATGCGAACTCACAAAGCGTAGCGACGCAATTTCTTTGGTAGTTTTGCCTAATGCTATTTCGCGCAAAATCTCCTGCTCGGTTATCGTCAGCTTATTTTCATGTCTTTTCGATTCGTTGTTACGCTTAGTCATATCAAGCAAAACGTTACTCACATGGTTGCAAATATAGCGACGACTTTTCAGCGATTCACGTATGGCCGTTTGAATTTCTTCGCCAGCATTATATTTCAATACCACCCCAAACGAATTGGTATTGTACAATATATTTATTAAAAAATCATCGCTCAATTCATCCGAAAATAACAACCAGTCGGTTTTTGGATATTTTGAGTTTAAAACTATCAATTCGTTGGCCGATTCAAAATCAAACAAGGTATAATCCAATACGACCAATACATCGTTATTTTGTTGCAAACGATCAAGAAGGTCTTTTTTACACAAAACATCAAGCACTTCGACATCCAATTCGAGCAATTGTATTAAATAACGTAAGCCAAATGAAGTAATGTTTTGATTGTCTGCAATAATTATTCGACGCATAGTATTCGTATTATTAGTTTATCAACCTGCTATTTCTATACAAAGGTATGAATTTTTTGACTTATATTAATTGAAACTTGGCGTTTAAATACAACAACACTACAACAAGCAACAAGGCTGGGAGCATATTCACAATGCGTAATTTCTTCACCTCTAATATATTAACGCCTAAACCAATTAATAAAATACCACCAACAGCACTTAATCCATTAATTATTTCGGATGTAAAAAAAGTAGCAGCATACATGGCTATTAAACTTATGCTTGCCTGAAATAAAAATAAAGGTATTGCCGAAAATAGAACGCCTACCCCAAATGCTGATGCTAATAATATAGCTGAGAAGCCATCCATCAATGATTTTGTAAATAGCACCTCCGACGAGCGCCCTATTCCTTCGTCAATAGCGCCCACAATGGTCATGGCACCCACACAAAACAACATAAATGAAGTTACCAAACCTTCACTAAACTTCTCGTTTTTAATTTTTAGCTTCATTTTCAACAAATCGCCCAATGCATCAACACGTACATCCAACCGCAGTAGCTCACCAATAAGTGCACCAATGGCAATAGAAGCCACCACAATAAGAACATTATTCATGTCCTTCATCATACTTATACCTATGGCAATAGTAAATAAGCCTGTAGCCTGAAAATAAATTTGCTGAAAGCGAGGATGTAAACTTTTATTGAAGAGCATTCCGATAGAACCGCCTACTAAAACGGCTATTGCATTGACGATAGTCCCGATCATATTATTTGAATTTAGTTTTGATGTGGCAAATATACAAAAAAAACAATGGGTAACTTCACAGCCACCCATTGCCACATTTTAACCTAAACCTTAACTATGAAAAATTTATCTGTTTGTTTACTCTGCAAAGATGAGACATTTTTTTCATACCCACAATAGTACGTTTCTTTTTTTTCAAAAAAAAATGCATTATATACCTATGGACAGGTATATAAAAAATTTAATAGCTTATATAACAACATTTTAAGCCGCAATAAAATAATGTTAAAAAAAGCTTATGAAGTTAGTGCGGTGAAAAATATTTGTTGCAATAAAGCAATAAACAGCTCCAACTTTCGAGATTTAGGAATAAAATGTAACTTTGTAGCTCAATTTAGTATAGAACAAACAAATTTTATGGACAAAACAGCACCAAAAGTTGCTTCATCGGACTCTAAATCCGATTTAAACGACAAAAAACTTTTTATCGAAACATACGGCTGCCAAATGAATGTGGCCGATAGTGAAGTAGTAGCATCCATCATGGAAATGGACGGTTTTGAGATAACCGACAATATTAATGATGCCAATGCAATTTTTGTAAACACTTGCTCCGTGCGCGACAATGCCGAGCAGAAAGTGATTCAACGCCTCAAATTCTTTCAATCGATGAAGCGCAAAAAGAAAGGCTTAGTTGTGGGTGTTATTGGCTGTATGGCCGAGCGTGTCAAGGAAGAGCTAATTACCGAACATGGCGTAAACATTGTGGTTGGCCCTGATGCGTACCTCGACATACCCAATTTGATCAACTCCGTTGAAGCTGGCGAGAAGGCCATCAACGTAGAACTATCCAAAACGGAAACCTATAAAGATGTAATGCCTACACGTATAGGGGCTAGCATTTCAGGATTTGTGTCGATTATGCGCGGTTGCGATAAATTCTGCACCTATTGCATCGTTCCTTACACCCGTGGGCGCGAGCGAAGCAGAGATATCGAAAGCATATTAAATGAAATACGCGATTTAAAATCGAAAAATTACAAAGAAGTTACCCTGTTGGGTCAAACTGTTAACTCTTACAGCTTCACACGAGAAGATGGCACTGTTATCGGCTTTCCTGAACTATTGAGCATAATAGCCGAACTCGTGCCCGATATGCGTATACGCTTTACCTCACCTCACCCCAAGGACATGACAGACGAAACATTAGAGGTAATGGCTAAATACGACAACATTTGTAAGTTCATTCACTTGCCAGTTCAATCGGGCAGTAATAAGGTTTTGCAAGCCATGAACCGCAAATATACCCGCGAATGGTATTTGGATAGAGTGGCAGCTATGCGTCGCTTAATGCCCGACATTGCAATTGGCACCGATATTTTCTGTGGATTCTCAGGCGAGACCGAAGAAGACCACCAAGAATCGCTCGATTTGATGCGCCAAGCTAAGTTTGAAATGGCCTTCATGTTTAAGTACTCTGAGCGCCCCGGAACTGTAGCTGCCAAGCGCCTACCCGATGATGTGCCTGAAGAAGTTAAACTTCGCCGCTTAAACGAGATTATAGCATTGCAGAACGAACTATCGAACCAAAGCAACCAAAACGACATAGGACGTGAGTACGAAGTAATGGTGGAGGGCTTTTCGAAACGATCGAAAGAACAGCTGTTTGGTCGTACCTCGCAAAACAAAGTGGT
>JAGNPC010000105.1 GCA_017989795.1 Paludibacter sp.
TGGCAAAAAAGACGTGACAATGAACGACATAGCAGAAGCTTCACAAAAAGGCAGACGCACGCTTTACACTTATTTCAATAATAAAGAAGAGATTTACAAAGCCGTTATCGACAGAGAGTTACACACTGTACTCGACAGGCTCAATAAAGCTGCTGCCGACAACAAAGAGGCCGATGCAAAACTAACCAACCACATTCTTACCCATTTGGATGCCATAAAAGATGTGGTAACGCGCAATGGCTCACTTCGTGGCGACTTTTTTCATGATATTTATGAAGTAGAACGTACGCGCCGAAAAATTGACATAAAAGAAATCGCACTTTTAAAGAAGATATTGGCTGATGGAATTGAGAAAAAGATTTTTAAACGGATGGATCTTGATCTCTCGTCGATGATAATCTTTTATGCCATTAAAGGTTTAGAAGTTCCTTATATACGTCAAAACATCAGCGAGAAATTTGAAAAAAACAAAGATAGCATCGTCGAATTTGTATTGCAAGGCATAAAGCGATACAAATCGAATACGAACACGGAAATTTAACCGCTTAAAAACAAACTATCTGCAAGCTATTAATAAATGATTATATATCAATTATTAATAGCTTTTTTATATTCAATTAAAAAAGTTTGAAAAGATATTTTAGAACTAATTCTTTAATAAGTGACTTTTTTGTACCTTTGCAGCGCAATAAAACAAAAACAGAAAATGGCATTCGTAAACAACGCAATGATAATCCGACGAGTATTAATGTCGAAAATCATTACACTTTTTAAAGAAGATCGTTTGATCGAAGAAATAGATCGTATACCAGTCAACATGTCGCCTCGCAACGCACAAGCACGTGGACGCTGTTGCATACACAAAGAAAGAGCCGTTATCAAATACAAAATGTTACCCATTTTGGGCTATTGTGTAAACGAAGAAGAAGATGAACTCACACCACTTTCGGTGTATGCGTCCAAAGCGTTAAACCGCCGCATCACTTCCAAATCAATATTAACGGTGGTGGATGAAGCTTGTACTGCCTGTGTAAAAACAAACTATGTAGTTACTAATCTTTGTAAAGGCTGCGTAGCTCAGTCGTGCCATTTAAATTGCCCCAAAGATGCCATCACCTTTATGGAAAATGGTCAAGCCACCATCAACCATACCAAATGTATTAACTGTGGTATTTGCAAGGAAGCATGTATGTATCATTCCATTGTATACATACCAGTACCTTGCGAAGAAGTATGTCCTGTAAAAGCTATTACCAAAGACGATAATGGCATTGAACACATCGACGAATCGAAATGCATTTACTGTGGCAAATGTATCAATGCTTGTCCGTTTGGCTCCATCTATGAAATATCACAACTTGTAGACATCCTTTCGGCCATTAAGCGAGGAGAGCAATTAGTAGCCATCATGGCTCCTTCTATTCAATCGCAATTTAACAATAGCATTCATGAAATAACGGCTGCCGTAGAGCAAATAGGATTTGTTGAAGCCATTGAAGTGGCTTATGGCGCTATGGAAACCACACGTCGTGAGGGTGCTGAGTTACAAGAGAAACTCGACGAAGGTCAAGCTTTTATGACCACATCATGCTGTCCGTCGTACATAGAATTGGTTAACAAGCACCTACCCGACATGAAACCTTACGTTTCGCACACGGGTTCGCCCATGTACTATACCATCGAAATGGCAAAAGAAAAATATCCGGATGCAAAAATTGTGTTTGTTGGCCCTTGCGTAGGCAAACGCAAAGAAGTAATGGATCATCCTGAAATTGATTTTATTCTTACATTCGAAGAGATTGACAGCTTGTTTTCTGGCTTAAGCATTGATATTGAAAAAATTGAAAGTACGAAAACGGAATCGGCACCTTTGGAGGGTCGTGGATTTGCGCGTACTGGTGGTGTGATAGCAGCAGTACAAGCACTATACCCAAATGTGGCCATAAAACCAATAGCTGTAGCCAATCTCAACAAAAAGAACATTGGTTTGCTACGAGCCTATTCAAAAGGCAAAGCACCAGGCAACTTTATTGAAGTAATGGCCTGCGAGGGCGGTTGTATTTCGGGCCCCTGCGGCAAAGTAGATTATGGTCAAGCACAAAAGTTGTTTAAAAAAGCCATGGGCGAAGTATAAGTTCAGAATAATAAAAAAGAGCTTTATGAAAGTATATTAATACTCCATAAAGCTCTTTTTATTTACATCTAGCGCAACTAAATGAATTATTTTTTACGTGTATAACTGTAAATTGATTTACCGTCCTTATCGACCATATTTACTGTAAAAGCATCATTTTCGACAGCACAAAACAAGAAACCAGCGAGGTTTGAACAGAATTGCGTGCCTGTCGTTTTAGCCACGTTACGCGATAACGAAGCCGAACTATTGGTAATATAATCAATATCTGAACCATCCATCCGTATGTGTTGAAAATTATGAATATGGCCATTAAAATAAAAGTCGACCTTGTGTTTACGTAAAATAGGATCAAGTAGTGCTTGCAGATCGGTTCGCTCACTTTCATCCTTTTTGGTATAAGCGTATACAGGGTGGTGCCCTATTACTACTGTCCATGTTTCTTTCGATACAGATAAAACACTATCAATAAACTGAAGTTGAGCTTTATCACTTTGCAATCGAGCATCGGGATACACAACACTATCTTTTCGGTATTTTGAAATAAGTGGTGCAGTATCAATAAAAAGTAAACGTAATGATGTACTATCGTTCACCTCTTTTACCATGGTATAATAACGCGATGGCATTACCCACCGACGACTAACTTTAGAGTAATCCAAACACGCCTGTGTATTACCTCTATACTCATGATTACCTAAAATGGCATACCAATCGAGCATAAGTTCAGGATGATCGTAAATAAGTTCATAATTAGTCATCCACAATGGGTCATTTACACTTGCCACTCCGTTAAAATGATGAACATCGCCAGCTGCAGCTACAAATTCAACATCAGACTTTGCTGCTAACTCACCCATAGTAAATGCGATAGGTTTCTGATCGTAATATCCATTGCGCCCTAAATCATTTGCAACTATAAAGTTATAGTCAGCAGCATAGAGCGTTTTCTTGCTATTTTTAACGCCCGAACAAGCTGAAAAGAAAGCAATGGTAAGAAATAACAGAAAAAAATTAATATATCTCATATTTTTTGTTTTGAAAAAAGTTACAAAGAGAAACGGATTTCTCTTTGTAACCGATAAATAATGGATTTGTTCAAGCGTAGATTCAGAAATTATTTTTGTGCATAAGCTCCAAAATAGCTGGCAGGAGCTGGCGACTTGTATTCAACACCTTCGATAATGATACCCGTAGTTCCGAAAAGACGAGTGAAGTTTGTTTTACCACCAGACAAAGCAGGTGAATTGGCCGACAAGCGAAAATCCCAAGCCGAATTATATGCCTGTGGAATGTTACCACTCTTAGTAGAACCTGCATTAATATCCACATTAGCCTGTATGCTAAAGTTGCTAAACAATGGGTTATTATCACCCGCAACAGCACTTACTTTATCATTTGCACCTACCAACTGTCCGGTAGTACTATTAGCGGCATACTGAGTAACGCCTGTAGCAGTCGAAGCAAAGAAATAATTAGGTGTTATAACCGAACGCGCATCTTCAATGTTTGTTACATCACGTTTTACTGCCCAGCGACAGTCAAAAGCTAAATTATTATACAACTCAGCGTATACATTTTGTTCAATCCAAAACGAACCACCTTTGACTTTTGGACGTCTCCAACCTGAATTTACAATCGTATTGTTGTACACATAAATATGTGCTTGAGGGTCTAAAGCTCCATTGTTTGACAATTTGAACCCATTTGAATTCGCATCGTAAATAAAATTGTAAGCTACATCAGCCAAACAACCCGATTTATAATTAATAGCTTCACCCCCATCAAAACCATTAGCAATAAACTTATTATTCACTACAATTGACTTACCACCAGTAATGTAGATATGATCCTCGGCATTGTTTCGGAATGTGCTATTCTGAATTACAAACTGACCCGAAATATTACAGAAATGGAATGCAGGTACACCTTCGCCTGTTACGGTTTTGAATAATCCATTTTTAAACGACTCTGAATTCTCAGTTGTTTGTGCTCCACCATACTCAATTGTAACGTTATCTAACACTACTTCTTTTGATTCGTAACCACAAATGATACCACCCCAATAACGCTTAAATCGATTTGCTTCGGTACGATACTGTTCAGCCACAGTAAATTTAATAGGTTTACTTGCAGTCCCGTAACAATATAAATTCCCAAGAACAATTATTTCGGGTCGAACAATTGTATCATTCATTGTTACTGTTACACCTGGCTCAATATACAACGATTTACCTTTAGGTATAATAACATGCTTGGTAATAGTTGTATCGTTTTTCCATACAATTGATCCCACTGGGTATTCCTTTTCTTTTACATCGTCGTTGTTATCGCACGATACAAATACAATAGTCGAAATTGCAAGCGCAACTAATAAGGCTGCTTTTTTCATGTTGATCATTTCTCTTTAAATTAAAATTATTTTGTTTTATAAATTACCTGCTATTAATTACATTTTAAACCGAACCCCAACCAAAAAAGATTGATAAAATCGTTCTTTACGTACTATTGTTTTTCCGGTTGTAGACGACTGAAGTTCAAATTGATTATTAAAATCGTGATGAGTTTTCACAAATCGATAACTTGGCGTATTAAGTAAATTGCTCCCTTTTGCAAAAACTGACCATCCAGAACGTAGCTTTTTCTCGACTGATGCATCTAAATTAAATGTTCCTTTATCCCAATAGTCGGAATTAAGAAAAGGAGATACAATGGCAATTTTATCACCAGTGTACGACGCTGAGAGTTGAGCATCCCATCCTGAATTCACATCTTTGAGTAGCAACGCTAAATTGAAAACATGTTCAGCCTGTCCAACCAATGGACGTGTTTGGTCCTTCGTGAACTTTTTTGTATCACCCGTTTCTGTTTTAGCATAATATATTTTGGAAGTAGTAATGTTTGAATTCGTATATGTGTAATTTGCTTTGACACCTATCATACGTATAAATTTTATCCAATCAAGCTCAACTCCAAAATTCTGAGCATCACCTAAATTATCAAGTCTCAAACCACTTTGACGGTTATTAAGCGTGAAATAGGCATACTCAATAGGGTCATTAATGCGTTTATAAAACACACCAATCATAAGTTGATCGTTGGGTTTAGGAAAAAACTCCCATCGAGCATCCAGATTATCAATTTTTGAACGACGAAGATCAGGGTTACCATATTCGGTATATTCCTCCTCCTCGGTTTGATAAGGTAGTATATCAAAATAACCAGGACGACTTATTGAGCGAAAATAACTTGCCCTCCAGTTCATTTTGTCCGTTGGTGAGAACTTAAACTGTACGTTGGGTAAAATATCAAAATACTGTTGCTTACCCTCAGGCTCTTCCCCTCTTGGGAAATACATAAAATAACTTTGATTGGTATATTCATATCGTGCGCCTACAATTAGTTCTACATTCGAGCTATTGTAACTACCTTGTAAAAATCCGGCCGTTATATTTTCAAACGCATCGTATGTTAAGGTCCCAACACTTCCATGCGGATTATAAAGCTTCCATTCTATTTGCTCCAACGAGGTGAATTTCTGAGCTGTATTTAACGGTTGAATAGTATATCCAACTCGCATATTATTGCGCTTTTTGTCGCGATATAACCCTCCAGCATCAATTTTCATACTCCCATGCAATGCCTTGAATGAATAATTCAAATTGAATAAGCCTGATAAATCTCGATCGGAATTATGCTCCCAATCTCGCGTAGAGCCATCTCCATCGATGGTTATAGTATTAGTATGATTGGTTACCAGATTTTCGAGATTGATTATCGTTTCGTCGGGTCGATCCAAACCAGCTTTTGAATACACTGCTGTCCAATTCAATTGCAGACGTGGCATAAGTTTATGTTTACCATGCAACATTGAAGCTAAAATATATTGATTTTCGGTACGAAAACGAGTTTGATAAGCTTTATCAAAGTTTCCAACTGATGGTTCATAATGGAGTTTAAAGTTGGTTTTTTCAGAAAAACGCACTTGTTCTTTTTCACTCGACACATAAAAGTTATATAATTCCAAATCGTGATTGGGCGAAAACTTATAGTCGATTTTGGCATGTATACCATATTGCATCTGACTTTCAGAATATCGTCTGTATTTCACATCGGTAAGTTTAATGGTACTATCCTGCTGTGTCATTTCGTCGCCAAAATAGATAGTGTTAGTTCCTTTATTGGAGTTTTGCACATTAGCTGCTATAATAAAACCGAGTTTATTGTTTAAGTACCGATTACCAAATGATAGGCCTGCATTGAAATTTGGAAGTGGCCTAAAATGTTTTACAGCTTGAACAGATGAAAAATCGTCAATTGAAGCGGTATAGTCTTTTCCGAACTTTTCGTATGGGGCTTGACTTGTTATTTTATTCGAATTAAAACCTTCGAAGTCGCGCTCAAAAAACAGAGCATTGTAACCTAGCGATGCATTTCCGGTTGCCGAAATGCGGAAAGGAGCATCTTTCATGATCATATTTACGGCCCCACCTGTGGCATCACCTTCTACCTCTGCCAAACGAGTTTTACTCACCTCAAGCCTGTCAAGCAATTCACTTGGAAATATGTTGAGTGGCACATATCGCTGTTTATTATTTGGGCTTGAAATTTTAGTCCCATTCACTAGCGTTATATTATAACGTTTATCCATTCCACGAAGAATTGCGTATTCAGC
>JAGNPC010000106.1 GCA_017989795.1 Paludibacter sp.
AGTATGGTCCGAACCCGGCACTTCATCCTGGAAAAGATACAACTATCTTCCCTATGGAAATTATAATCTCAAAGTAGAAGTGCTTTCGAACAGTGGATTCAGATTAGGCAACTTGAATTATCGATTCGAAGTGAATCCTCCTTTCTATCTCTCTACCGTTGCCAAAATTATTTATTTATTACTTGTAATTTCACTTCTATTCGGTACATATTTGTACATTAAGCATTTATTCGTGGTGAAAAAAGAGAAAATCCACGAAGAACAAGAAAGTATCCGTAAAAAAGAAATTGAAAAACGCGAACGCCAAATCATTGCACTTGAAAAGGAAAAACTTGAATCGGAATTGACTTTAAAAAGCAAAGAGTTGGCAGAATCGACAATGACAATCATCAAAAAAAATGAGATATTGGTCAACATCAAAGAAGAAGTTATGGCTCAAAAAAACATACTCGGTTCGCAATACCCTAACAAGTATTATGATAAACTAATTAAATTGCTCGACGAAAATCTTTCATCAGAGGCCGACTGGGCTATTTTTCAAACTAACTTTGACCGTATACATGAAAACTTTTTCCGTAACCTGCTGATTAAATATCCTGAACTAACATCGAACGATCTGCGATTCTGCGCATATCTCAGGTTAAACCTGAGCAGTAAAGACATTGCTCACCTAATGAACATATCACTTAAAGGTGTTGAAGTTGGAAGATACCGAATCCGCAAAAAAATCGGAATCCCTTCAAGCAAAAGCCTTACTGAATTTATGATCGAATTCAAATAACATAAAGCAACAAAACAATAACAATATATGATTGGGGAGAAGTTACCGTACTGGTTTCTTTTCCTCATTTTCGTTTTTACTGGCTCAAATATTTTAAGTGAATAAAAAACTTATATTCAAACACATCCTATTTTCGACTATCCTTGATCATTTATCACATTAAAATTCGATATTTTTTCAAAAAAGCAAATTAACACAACTGACTAAATTAATGCATTTTAATTCTCAACAAAGAACAATTGTAGTGAAAAAATAGGGTTCTAAAAAAGACTTTATTTTTTTGTAGTATTCATATTGGGGTACAAAAATCAACTTTGCAAAATTTATGCTGTTATATTTGCAGCACTTAATTCTATTGTAAAAAAAAAACGATCACGATAATGAAAAATAATATTGTCCAACAATGTTTGTGTTATTTCGCACCTACTGAAATATCAAAACACATATTATACCCTGAGTTAAAAGTTGAAGCAGATAATATTCAAACTTCGCACATTTCAGGCCTACATTCATATCACTCATTTATTTCTTATTTAGCTTCCTTCATTTACAACCCCTTCAAATCAAGAGTTAAAGGTATTAGTTATTGTTTTAGTTTTGTTGACATTCACAGGCAAGAAATGGTTTTTCCAATTAAATTGGAGAAACCTGCCTTGTGTTAATCAACTCGTGGAAAGGGTAATAATAATTCAAATCATGCAAAATAAAATGAATAAAAGAATAATGTTTTTAAGTTTCGCACTATTGATCTTCACCGGAATTTTTGCTAAAAACCTCAATTACAATGCAGTTTCCGGTTTGAAAGCTGTAGCATACCCGGCACATGTTGAAATCAGTTGGAAAAACAATGCCGGCTTCAATTATGAAGTTTACTGCTCCACCGATAATGGTAAAAAATTCAATAAACTTGCGGAAACAGACTTGGATAATTATTTTGATTTCGTTGATGTAACTGCATCTGGCGAAAAATTAAAAATTTACAGAGTTCTACCCAAAGGTATTAGTACAAAAGGAATTGATTTAAGCAAATTTGAGGTAAAAGCAATGCTTCGACCATCGAGCGATGATGCATTGCTTGACATGACTCAGCGCTATACAACACGCTACTTTTACGATTTTGCAGAACCTGCTACAGGGATGGCACGTGAGCGGAGTAACGATGTAAATGGCGATATTGTAACTACAGGTGGAACCGGTTTTGGCATCATGGCGTTAGTTGCCGGTGCCGAAAGGAAATTTATAAGCAGAGAAAATGCATTTACAACCATTAGAAAAATAGTTTCGTTTCTTGAAAAAGCCGAACGGTTTCACGGTGCATGGGCACATTGGTATGATGCCAATTCAGGAAAACCTTTCACTTTCAGCCAATATGATGACGGTGGCGACTTAGTGGAAACAGCTTTTCTTGTACAAGGACTACTCACTGCCCGCGAATATTTCAAAAATGGAAATACCAACGAACGCTTACTGGCCAACCGCATCACGCAACTGTGGGAAACAGTAGAATGGAGCTGGTACACCAACGGCGAAAAAGCGCTTTACTGGCACTGGTCGAAAAACTACGGTTGGAAAATGAACCACCGTATAAAAGGATTCGATGAAACTTTGATAACTTATGTGTTGGCAGCATCTTCGCCCACCTACCCTATCGATCGCGAAGTTTACGAAAACGGATACAAGCGTTCTGAATACTTTTTGAATGGGAAATCGTATTATAATATTAAGTTGGATTTAGGTATGGAATTGGGTGGCCCACTCTTCTTCACACATTATTCATTCCTGGGTTTGAATCCGAATGGACTAACTGATGAACATACCAACTACTTCGAAAGAAATAAAGCTCACGCGCTTATTCACAGAGCATATGCCATCGACAACCCCAAAAAGCATACAGGGTTTGGTGAAAACTTATGGGGTTTCACTTCTTCTGATGATCCATTGGTAGGCTACACATCGCACCATCCCGGTACAAACGATGAAAATGGTACTGTTTCACCAACTGCAGCACTTTCATCCATTGTTTATACACCAGTTGAATCGATGCAGGTATTGAAAAACCTTTATTTCAATCACGGAAGTAAAACATTTGGCAAATACGGATTCTACGATGCATATAATCCAGGTTTGGTGGAGGGTCAACAGGTGGTAAAAAGTTATCTTTCCATTGACCAGGGTCCTATTGCAGTGATGATTGAAAATTACCGTAGTGGATTGCTGTGGAAATTGTTTATGCAAAACAGTGAAATTGAAAAAGGTCTTGTGAAATTAGGATTTAACACATCCTTTTTAAAATAAAATATTAAATCACACTTACTATCAAAAATATTATGAGAAAACTATTAAGTATTATTTTAGCGCTATTCTTAGTATGTGCCTCACTGTTGGCACAAGACAAGATTAATGTAAGAGGAACAGTAAAAGACAAAACAACAGGAGAAACGCTGATTGGCGTAAGCGTAAAAGTGGATGACACCACACTGGGGACTATTACAGACTTAGATGGAGGATACGAACTCATGGGTATACCTGCTAACAGCAGGCTTATTTTCAGCTACGTAGGCATGAAATCTGAAATCAGGACTGCAACCATAAGTGGAATTATTAATGTATCACTTGATTCGGATGCTAAAGGATTAGAAGAAGTAGTTGTAGTAGGCTATGGAACCTCACGCAAAAGAGATCTTACAGGCTCTATTGTATCAATAAGCGGCGAAAGCCTCAAATCCTCGCCTGATTATAATCCTGTAAAATCGCTACAAGGAAAAGTACCGGGATTATCGGTAACCAACAGTGGCTCTGCAGGAGGAAGTCCTACAGTTAGGATCCGTGGGGTTGCTACCACAAATGCCGACACGAAACCTCTGTACGTAGTTGATGGAATGTTTATCGACAACATAGATTTTATTAACCCTAACGACATTACTTCAATTGAAGTATTAAAAGATCCGTCATCATTGGCAATATTCGGCGTTCAGGGCGCAAATGGAGTAATAATCCTCACAACAAAACGTGCTGACAAAGGAAAACTGAGCGTAAGTTACGATGGCTATATCGGCACACAGATTCTACATAATCGTGACAGGGTAAGCCTTACCAATGCAGATCAGTTTACAATGCTATACAACGAACAGTTAAAAAACGCAAATCCAACAGCCACCGAGTGGGTCGGCGATTTATTGGGTGGCGGAACCGATTGGCAGTCCTACATTTTCCGTCCGGCAATGGTGACAAACCATGGCGTTTCGGTGAGTAATTCAAATGAGAAAGCCAGCACAGTATTCTCTGTTGGTTATTTTAAACAGGATGGTATACTTAATTACAACTCATATCAACGTTTTAACGGACGTTGGGCAGGAGATTATACCATTACTAAAAATATGAAAATTGGAGGAAATGTCACACTTAATCGTTGGGACAATACTGCAGCTACAGCAAGTGTAACCAATGCAGTACAAGCCTTACCTACATATTCACCTTATGCTCCTGAAGAAGACCATGATCCTCAGAATATCGGATCCTACTACACTCCTTCTCCGGGCATTCAGAAGGATGTAGCCAACCCTGTAGCAGTTATGGAAATAAACAAAGGCAACAGTAAGAGTTATGGATATCGTTCGGTAGGCAATGTGTATGTTGAATTTAATTTTTTAAAGGATTTTACCTTCAAAGCCACGGGCTATGGAGACATAGGCATAAATTTAGGAAGCAACTACACTCCCCGATTCAATGTAAATAACAGCAGTTCTAATTCATCTCATAAAAGTGAAAAAACTTCTTTCAGCAGAAATGAAGCTGAATATACAAAATACCAAACAGACCTTATTTTAAATTACAATAAGAAAGTTGATTTACATCGAATTTCGGCAATGGCGGGTTACACTGCACGTGTACAGGAAAGTCAGGGCTTTTCAGCAGGTGTAGATAGCTTGGTAAACGGTGACATATGGGATGTTCCTGAGGATTTCTGGATGTTGAGCATGGGCTCTGCAAACAATAAAACCAACGGTGATTGGTACGAAGCTGAATCGTTTATTTCGTACCTGGGTAGATTAAATTATTCATACAGCGACAAGTATTTAGCCTCCATCACTTTCCGTGCTGATGGTTCTTCCAAATTCTCGCCAAACAATCGTTGGGGATATTTTCCTTCAGTAGGTTTAGGTTGGGTAATAACAGATGAAAATTTTATGCGAGAACTTAAAGATGTATTAAATTACACCAAAATTAAAGCATCGTGGGGTAAATTAGGAAACGACAAAATAGGTAATTACCTGTGGTTCCCTACAATTAATCCCAAAGGACAACAAGTTGTAGTCGATGGAAAAACTTATTATATACCAACAGTAAGTAATCTTGTTGATGAAAACATACATTGGGAAGTAGTTACAGGTTTTGATTTCGGCATCGAAAGTCAGCTATTCAACAGCAAGTTAACTCTCGAAGCCGGCTATTACACAAAAACGACAAACGACCTGTTGGCCTATGTTGCACCTCCGGTATCAGTAGGCGCCGGCTTTGCGATTACCAATGCAGGCTCACTCAAAAACAGTGGCGTTGAGTTTATGCTCACATGGCGTGACAAAATAGGCAAATTTAATTATAGCGCAAGTATCAACGGCGCAACTCTGAAAAACGAAGTATTAGCCCTTGGTAACGACAATTCAGATATTGTTACCGGAAGCTATCACCGCACTTCGGTTGGACATCCTGTTGGCGCTATTTACGGTTATGTACAAGATGGAGTCTTCCAGAATCAAAACGAAATAAATAATTATTATCCGACCTCATGGATTTCAAAACCAGGGGACATACGTTA
Source organism: Paludibacter sp. (assembly GCA_017989795.1). Classification (GTDB taxonomy): domain Bacteria; phylum Bacteroidota; class Bacteroidia; order Bacteroidales; family Paludibacteraceae; genus Paludibacter. Next base: position 5,598 of record JAGNPC010000106.1, read on the forward strand.
TAAAGATTTGGATGGAGACCAAAAGATAACAGCTGCCGATCGTGATTTTATTGGGAGTACAATACCTACATTCACTTATGGAGCAAATTTGTATGCAAGCTATCAGGATTTTGATCTAAGTATTGATTTCAATGGAGCATATGGTAATGAAATTATTAACACTAAGAAATTGCCCACCTACGCACAGTTTAATTATTATACTACATCGTTGAACCGTTGGCATGGCGAAGGAACTTCAAATTTTGAGCCAATACTTGACACATCCCGCGGTCATAATTTTGTTCCCTCCACCAATTTACTTGAAAGTGGTGCCTATTTCCGAATCAGATCAATTCAATTGGGATATAATTTACCAAAAGCTGCTTTGAAAGCCATTGGCGTCAGTAAGTTCAGAGTTTTCGCAAACACTCAAAACCCACTTACATTTAAACAAAATAGTGGGTATACTCCCGAAATTGGAGGATCAATCCTTAGCGGAAGCATCGACAACGGGAGCACTTATCCACTTCCAACCACCTATACTGCAGGAGTTTCAGTTAACTTTTAAAATTTGAATACAATGAAAAAGATATTATTATTTTTTGCAATTATTTTAGCAGCAAGCGCCTGTAGCGATGATTTTTTAGATCGTTATCCCAAAGGTCGTTGGCATCAAGGTAATTATTCGCCAGACGATTCTCTTTCGATGAATATATTAGTAGAAGCCAAACTGAGCGAAAGCTACGCCACATTAAGAGCATGGGCATTTCAGTGGGCAGGACTTGCCATGAACAATTACACAACACCCGATGCCGAAAAAGGAAGTACTCCGAGTGATGGAGGTGAAGTAACCCAGTTTAAATCACTGAGCTACACAGCCAGCAATGGCCCTATCAAAGACTATTATTCGAACTGCTACAAAAGTATTTATTATTCTAACGAAGCACTTGCTTTGGCCAATTCGCTGGCAGACACTGTAAGCAACAAAAACACCTACATGGCCGAAGCCTTATTCATGAGATCTGTCATGTATTTCAGACTTGCTCAGGCTTTTGGCGGAGTTCCTTATGTTGATAAAGTATTGGCACAAACTGACAAAACTCCGGCACGCTCAACACGCGAACAGGTTTGGGCTAATATTGAAAAGGATTTAAGGTGGGCCATACCGTATCTTCCATCCCGGGTTCAGTTAATCAGTAGTGGAAATGAAGGT
>JAGNPC010000107.1 GCA_017989795.1 Paludibacter sp.
ATCGTATAACATTCATGAACTCGACGCAGCATCCAATAATAGTGTCGACGACATACGCTCGCTCATTGATCAGGTGCGCATACCACCGCAAATAAGCAAATACAGTGTTTATATTGTCGATGAGGTGCACATGTTATCGGCAGGCGCTTTTAATGCCTTTCTGAAAACACTCGAAGAGCCACCAGCACATGCCATGTTTATATTGGCTACTACCGAAAAACATAAAATTATACCAACCATACTTTCGCGCTGTCAAATTTACGATTTCAATCGTATAACCGTAGCCGATACCGTAGCGCATCTACAATATGTAGCTAAAAGCGAAGGTGTAACTGTTGACATTAACGGCCTCAACGTAATAGCGCACAAAAGTGATGGCGGTATGCGCGATGCACTTTCAATTTTCGATCAGCTAGTGAGTTTTTGTGGTAATACCATCACGTATCAAGGTGTTATCGACAATTTGAACGTGCTCGATTATGAGTATTATTTTAAGTTAGTAGATGCTTTTTTGGCGGGCGATGTAAGCAAATCGCTTCTGATTTTCAATGATGTTCTAAATAAAGGATTTGACGCACATCATTTTGTTACTGGCTTGGCATCCCATTTTAGAGATGTGCTAGTAAGTAAAGATGCTAGTACACTGCTATTACTCGAGGTAGGCGACGATATACGGGTGCGCTATCAGCAGCAAGCGCAAGTTTGCACGGCTGAGTTCTTGTTTTTAGGCCTCAAAATCACCAACGACTGCGATCTCGATTATCGTATCAGCAAAAACAAACGCCTACTGGTGGAGCTTGCACTTATTCGGTTATGTCAACTGAATGACGAAAAAAAAAAGGCCTCTTAATTGATGACATCCTACCTGCCATTCAAAAAATAGCGGTCGATAATCCTTTTGATGCTCCATTGCAACAAGCCATAACTGTCAATACGCCAGCTTCGGCGCCAGCGCCCGAACAAGCACGTGTAGTTAAGGTGCCCACTATTTCGGCTCCATCAGGCCTTAAGCCACAGTCAATTTCTATTTCGAAACCCAAAGTAACTGAACAACAATACACCGAAACCGCTATAAATGTGCAGGTTTCGGAACCTATAAATGCAACAAAAAGCTATAGCGAAATTGAATTTCAGAATGCATGGCGTAAATTCGAAGCCACGCTTGCCGAAGAAAAACTAGTTGGATTTCAAAACTTAAATTATCCCCAGCCACAAGGTGCACATTCCTTCGAAGTTCTTGTAAATAACGTAATGCAGGACAATCAGGCTAAAAAACTACTATCCGAGGCCGTACAGTTTTTACGCACTGAACTTAGCAACACAGCCATTGTTATCAATACCAAGGTGCTCGAGGAAAGTGAGATACAACGCAGTCTATCGCCAGAGCAACAATACATGGAAATGGTAGCCAAAAACCCACAGCTCGAACAATTCCGGAAACTTCTTCAACTCGAAATTGATTAAAAATGAGCTAAAGTCTTTGTCATTCAAAGAAATAATTGTATCTTTGCAGCCGCTTTAAGAAAATCAAAATTATAAATTTTAAAAAGTTAGTAAACAGTATGTTAAATCATTATGAAGCCGTTTTCATTTTAACTCCCGTTTTGTCTGATGTTCAGATGAAGGAAGCGGTAGACAAGTTCAAGGCACTTTTGACAGAAAGTGGTGCGACTATTAGCAATGAAGAGAACTGGGGCCTACGCAAATTGGCTTACCCAATTCAAAAGAAATCAACAGGTTTTTACTCGTTACTTCAGTTCGATGCTGATCCTACGGTAATTGCAAAGTTGGAGGTTCAATTCCGCCGCGACGAGCGTGTACTTCGTTTCTTGACTTTCCGTTTGGATAAGTATGCTTACGAATATGCAGAGAAAAGAAAGAGTGTTAAATCTAAAGAAGTAAAGGAGAACTAAACAATGGCAGCAAATAACGGAGATATCAGATATTTAACTCCTCCTACGGTTGATGTTAAAAAGAAAAAGTATTGTCGTTTCAAGAAAAGCGGTATTCGCTATATTGACTACAAAGATCCTGAATTCTTGAAAAAATTCTTGAACGAGCAAGGAAAAATTCTTCCTCGTCGATTGACAGGTACTTCGTTGAAATTTCAACGTAAAGTAGCCCAAGCAGTTAAAAGAGCACGTCATATTGCGTTGCTTCCTTACGTAACAGATATGATGAAATAATTAAGAAGGAGGAAAAAAGATGGAAATTATATTGAAAGAAGATGTAATCAACTTAGGTTACAAAGGCGATATTGTTAAAGTAAAAGATGGTTACGGTCGTAACTTCCTTATCCCAACTAAAAAAGCGATTTTGGCTACTGTGCCTGCTCGCAAAATGTTGGCCGAAGATTTGAAGCAACGTGCTCACAAACTTGAGCGTTTGAAAACTGAAGCTGCTGAATTAGCTGAAAAAGTAAAAGATATTACATTAACAGTTGGTGCTAAAACTAGTACTACTGGTAAAATCTTTGGTGCTGTAGGTCCTATTCAAATTGCTGAAGCATTCGAAAAAGCTGGTTTTGCTGTTGATCGTCGTGTTATTGCATTGAAAGAGCCAGTAAAAGAAGTTGGTTCATACACAGCTACTTTGAAACTTCACAAAGAAGTATCGGTAGAGGTTGCATTTGAAGTAGTAGCTGAATAAGCTAAATTACTATATTTTTTTAAAAACCCCTTGTACGCCTAGTACAAGGGGTTTTTTTTGTGTGTCGGGCATGGTTTCAAGTTGGAAATCCCCTGCTTATTCATTTTATATTTGTATTGTCCAAAAAAACGAATTAATTTTGTGTTTCGAATTTTTACTTCAAATTCAATTTATAATAAATCAGAATAATATAGCCTCTCAGCCTTCAATGGCTAAAGTGTGCGTTGATATTTTTTGATATTAAATATCATATAAAATGCCTTTATACCACTTTAGGGGGGTAGCTGGCATATAAATCTAATTAAAAAAATGAAAATCATTATTGCTCCCGACTCTTTCAAAGGAAGTTTAACAGCTCTTCAGGTTGCCAAATCTATCGAAAAAGGAATAAAAAAAGTAGATGCAAGTATTGAAACCATACTTGTTCCAATGGCCGATGGGGGAGAAGGTACGGTTCAATCTCTCGTTGACGCATCGGATGGGCAAGTTATTGAAGCTATTGCTAACGATCCTTTAATGCGGCCATTCCAAACGTTTTATGGTATTATGGGCGATAAAAAAACAGCAGTTATCGAAATGGCGGCTGCTAGTGGTCTACCGTTACTTAAATCGAACGAGCGAAACCCGCTCAAAACCAGTACTTTTGGAACAGGCGAACTTATTGTCGATGCACTCAGCAAGGGTTGCTCTAGTATTATCATTGGCTTGGGTGGTAGTGCTACCAATGATGGTGGAACAGGTATGGCGCAGGCTCTTGGTGTCCGATTTTTGAATAAAAAAGGGGAGGAACTCCAAATGTGTGGAGCCGAGTTAAATAATGTAGCAATTATTGATATTTCTGGACTCGATAAAAGACTCAAAAATGTGCAGTTTGTTGCTGCATGTGATGTTGATAGTCCTTTGTGTGGTGCGGATGGAGCATCGAATGTGTATGGACGACAAAAAGGTGCTTCGGATTCAGATGTGCTGTTTCTCGACAAAGGGTTGATGCATTTATCAAACCTAATGAAAGCCCAATTTGATATTGATTTTTGTGACTATCAGGGTGCGGGTGCCGCTGGTGGTTTAGGTTTTGGGGTAATGTGCTTTCTAGGTGCTAAGCTCGAGCGGGGAATTGAAATTGTAACTAGAGCAACAAATTTGGCTGCTCAACTACAAGGTGCCGATTTGGTAATTACAGGTGAAGGCCGTATTGACGCACAAACAGCTTTTGGGAAAACTCCTTTTGGAGTTGCTCAAGTAGCCAAACAAGCTAACATTCCTGTTGTGGCAATAGCCGGAGGTTTAGGTGTGGGCTATCAGGAGCTATATGCAAAAGGATTTGATGGAATTTTTTCGTTAACAAATGGCCCTATGACGCTCGACGAAGCTATGGAAAGATCTGAGGAATTGTTAGAAAATATTGCCGAATCGATTATTCGTTTCCGTTTGTCGTTTTAATTTTTATTAAAATAATCGTATTGATAAAATATTTTACTATATTTGCATATTGTATACAAAATAATATTGCTTACTAAATGGATCATCAACTAGAGTATTACGATTTGAGTTTTTTAGCCTATAAGCGAATCAAAGAAATGATTTTGAATAATGTGCTCAAGCCAGGCGATAAAATTGTACAAGAAAAACTAGCCGCCGAATTAGGTGTTAGTCGTATGCCTTTACACAAAGCATTTCAAATGCTCGAAAATGAATTGTTGGTAGAGAGTGTACCTCGAAGAGGTATATTTGTTAGTCAGTTTAATTTGTCCGAAATTAAGGATGCATACGAATGTCGTGAAGCAATAGAGGGTGTAGCGGCTCGTAAAGCGGCAGAATATATTAATCCTGAACAGATTAGTTATTTATACAGTCTGTTTAAACCTTTCGAAAGTGATTTAGAAAAAGTTGATAAACTTAAATACGAGGAAGCCGACAAGCTATTTCATAAAACTTTACTCGAATTAAGCAATAATAAAATTTTGCAACGCATGGAGTTGTTCGGGAATGTAATTACACGAACTTATCAACGTGGTTTAACGCGTACACCTCAAGAAACGTATCCCGAACACATATCGATAATTGATGCTATTGCAACTCGAAATGGGGACGAAGCCGAGAGGCTTGTTCGGATGCATTTTAGAAAAACACTCGCTCGCTTTTTAGAACGTCATTAATTAAAGTAGGTCAAATTCATTTTTTTTACTGATTAATATAGTTAATTTAAGACAGTAAATATGTTAGTGAATTTTGTTTATTTAAAATTGTATACAATATACGTTTGAATGATGTTGATTTGATATTTTTTGTTAATCATTTGTATTTTATTGCTTTATATAAAGCTTGTGTATGAAATAATAATAAAAAGAAATAATATGAAAATTGTAGTTTTAGATGGTTATACTTTAAACCCTGGCGATTTAAGCTGGGATGGAATGAAACAATTTGGCGATGTTGTGCTACACGATCGCACTGATTTTGATATCGAGAATGTAATTGCAACTATTGGTGATGCTGATGTGATTTTTACAAACAAAACACCTCTTCCAAAGGCTGTACTTTCACAAGTTCCAACATTAAAATACATTGGAGTTTTAGCCACTGGTTACAATGTTGTAGATACTGTCGCAGCAAAGGAATTGGGTATCACTGTGACCAATATCCCAACTTATGGAACTGCTGCGGTTGCTCAGTTTACGTTTGCACTTTTGCTCGAACTTTGTCATCATGTAGGAGCACATGGAGATGCTGTGAAGGCTGGCGATTGGACTTCATGTCCTGATTTTTGCTTTTGGAACTATCCTTTAATTGAATTGGCTGGTAAAAATATTGGAATTATTGGTTACGGTAGAATAGGGCAGGAAGCGGGTAAAATTGCTCAGGCATTTGGTCTTAACGTACTGGCTTTTGACGAATATCAAAACCCAGCATTGGTTACCGAAACTTGTAAGTACGTAACACTTGATGAGTTATTGGCTCAATCGGATGTTATCAGTTTGCATTGTCCGCTTTTCGAAAGTACACAAGGCATTATTAATAAAGATAATATTGCCAAAATGAAAGATGGCGTATTGATAATCAATACCTCACGTGGCCCATTGGTAGTTGAAGCCGATTTGCGCGACGCACTAAATAGCGGAAAAGTCGGTGGTGCTGCACTCGATGTGGTATCGTCGGAGCCAATAGCTGCAACAAACCCATTGCTCGAAGCTAAAAATTGTATTGTTACACCTCATATTGCATGGGCACCCAAAGAGTCGCGTTCTCGCTTGATGAATATTGCAGTTGATAATTTAGCAGCTTTTATTAGTGGTTCACCAGTAAATGTAGTGAGTAAATAACGATGAATAGTGTCATTTAATTTCATTTTCCCTTAAATCACAGATATTAAATACTATTTATGAAGAAATCAATTTTCCCATTTAGAATTTTACTCATTCTATTTTCGTTTTTCCTCACGGTGTTGCTTTATGTCGATAGGGCTTGTATTTCTACGGCCAAAGACGATATCATGCACGATTTGAATTTTACGGTTACCGATTTTGGATGGGTGATGGCTGTTTTTACTTTGGGTTATGCACTTTTGCAAACACCTTCGGGTAAATTGGCCGATAAACATGGAGCTCGTTTGGTGATAGCGTCAATTGTTAGCGTGTGGTCGGTATTAACTGCTGTAACTGGTTTTGCTTGGAATTATGTATCGATGTTGGTTATCCGATTTATGTTTGGTGCAGGTGAGGCAGGGGCTTTTCCGGCTTTATCGAAAGTGGTTTACAACTGGTTCCCAGTTAAGGAAAGAGGAATTGTGCAGGGTATTAATTTTTCGGGCTCACGCATTGGAGCGGCTGTAGGTTTGCCCTTGGTGGCAGTACTTATCGATGCTTTCGGTTGGCGTCATACTTTCCTGATTTTTGGTGCTGTTGGTGTTGCTTTTGCTTTACTTTGGTTTTTTTTATTTAAAGATAAACCCGAAGACTCTAACTTTATTAGCGAAACTGAAAAGCAATATATCATTCAGAATCGTCAACAATCTAGTGTAAAAAAAGAGATTCTATCTTTCTCTACAATATTAAAGTCAACAAATATGTGGTTGGCGATGGTACAATATATATGCAGCAACTTCACTTTCTATTTTACTTTAACTTGGATGTATCCGTA
>JAGNPC010000108.1 GCA_017989795.1 Paludibacter sp.
GTTTTAGGTTGCGCGAACTAATATTTAAAAACATTTGCGAATTCTGATTCTCTGTACCCAAACCTTTGGTTAAAGTATGGTCTATGGATTTATAAAAAGCAATTGGAATAATATAAGCGCCTTGAATCGTTTTTTCGGCATAAATAATTGAATTTCCAAACGAAATTTTCAAGTTACGTACGGGCGTAATGGTAAACATATTGGATGCCATAAACTTATTGGCTGGCCTATACCATATCTTCGTGTCATTCTCCAGGTAATAATAGGAACTGTCAGTTTGATTTGAAACGAGCCACGCATGAAAATAATTCATTTCAAACCACTTTACAGGCTTAATGTTCAGTGTAATCATCGGAAATGAAGGTGCTCTACCTGAAATAATATTCGAACCATGATAGTTATCGCCCCACACGATGTTATCTTTTACAAAGCCTACTGATCCCCATTTGTTCGATATTTTAACACCACCGCGTGAGTCACTAAAATCGCCACCATAACTAGCCTCTTTGTACTGATATCCGGGTTGGTTATTCAGGTATTTATAGCCCGATAACTTTTCGCCCTTGTTGGATAAATCGCGAATACTACCGAAGAATGAAATATATTTACCTACACTAGCCTGAAAATCAATACCTATCCAGCGTTGAGTGATTGTCCCTGCAGAGTTCTTCAGTAGGTTTAATCCTAGGGCTGGTGTAATTCGAGCTTTAAATAGACTGTCGCGGTAATAAATACCAGGACTTAACAATGCAGCCTTGCTTTTATTGTTTTGCCATAAATGCCAACTGGCAATTGGTAGCTCATTATTTTCAATGGCGTAATCATTTAAATAAAAATCTAGTTCTGCTTTTTGTCGTAGGTTTAATTTATCTTCCTGTTGTTTCGTTTCTAATAATTTTTCCAAAATTAACTTTCGGCTGTAGGGTTTTATGGCCGAGTTTAATTCAAAATAGCCACTGTTAGCTAATTCATCTACAAAATCGTAAATTTTATAGTACGATATATGTTGCGGAATGTCTTGGGCGTTTGTTAGTAAAGTTGAAACAAGAAAACCTATTATGAGTATTTTTTTCATGTGTTGCTGTCTTTTTTTTTGAGTATTACTTACGCACTTCGTGCATTTTTAAATAAAATGCTTTTAACTATTAAATAAAAGTATTTAATGTCGGTACTAAATGTGCCATTTTTCTGACATTGATAAAGATACTTTAACTCCGATGCTTCAATGTCTGCTAGCGTTTTAGGCATATCAGCATAAAACGGTGGGAGTAAACCTGGTTTAAATTTTGTACGAAGTTCTTGTAATTCTGTGCTGTATAAGCTGAAATAATGCGAACTGATAGGTCGTACGCCCACTAACTTCATACTACCCTGAAAAAAATTTATAAGCATTGGTAACTCATCGAGCCAGTATTTTCGCATAAATCGCCCCAATGTGGTTACGCGTATATCGCGTTTGAATTTTCCACCATCTTGCAAGCTATTTTTGCTATAAATGTATGCTTGTAAAAACTCCGAGTAGGGGTGCATAGTTCTGAATTTGTAAACATTAAACTTTTTTGCATTTTTGCCAACTCTACTTAATTTGATAAGCGGACCATAAAACCGTTGTAGATTTGGGTCGGGTTCATGTGCTCTTCGAGCGGTGATGTAGTTGTAATCACCCATTTTTTTTTCGTCTATTACTTCAAATCCACACAAGTATAATCGTCCAAGTATTTCTGTTTTGGATAAAATTCTATTTTTTCCTTTTGTAATATCGTAATATGCACGTCGTGTAATAAAAATTTTGGGTAATATTCGTTTAAATAAATAGGTAATGCTGTATACTATATAATTAATACCACGGGGGTAACGCTTTAAAAGCCTTCGTTTTACTGTACTCTTTGTTTCAAACCTGCATATAAATATTCCATTATCAGGTAGTTTAGTATTGATTGTTTCAAGTAATTTATTTATTCCTCGTATGTGGTTTAATAGTTTTAAGTCGATGATGGTCGAAAACTTATATTTAGGTTTCGATTTCATTTCATTTAAGCTATCCGAAAAGCTAACGTATGTATTACCACTTTGTAAATCATGCTTTGCGTTGAGTTCTTTCAATACATTTTTACTCGTGTATTCGCGTATAACGTTGCAAAGGTCATTGTACGATTCATTATCAAGTCGGGTTGCTGGTTTTAGTTTTGCATCGGTTCTGTTATCGGGTTCGTTTTGTTGGTCTTCGTAGTTTGCAGCGTAAAGTATGGCATAGTATAGTAGATGAAATGCAGTATTAACAAAAAACAAAGCAGTTGTGAATGTGAATAATACCCATACCGAGAAATACTTGTCGAACACATAGTGCGAAACCGCCCACATGGTTAAAAAAGTGAAAGTGGTAGCATAAAGTAAATTGAAAGAAGAACTGATGTATTTTTGCACATGCAATGGTTTGTATCTGCCTAAAAAGTATGAGTATACAAACCATATAGGAAAATAAATTTGTGAAGCTATACTGTATTTAACAAAAGGATTGCTTGTTGTTAGTGGAAAAAAACGGAGTACCACAAAAATACAAAGCGCCAAAAACGAAAAGTCGAAAATGATACTGATTTTCGATGGCTTATATGGAGTTAATAATTTCAACATGCTGTTTTATTTGAATAAAATTTTATGGCTTTTTTGATAAATTGCAACGAATTAACTTAATTTTAAACAGATAAATTTTTATTTTATTGTATTTTTTTTAAACAACTAATTTTAGAATGCAAATTTTGGTTGAATTGAAATGTGTGGTTTGTTTAATGTGTTAGAAATAAACTTATTATTATTATAGTTAACATTGTTCAAAGATACAACATTAAAGTAACATATTTGACACTAGATTAAGTAAAAAACAAAATATTCATATTATTGTTTCTTAATGTCGTTTTCTCAATTAAAAATATGCGATAAATGGTTGGTTTTCTCAATTCTATTTGTATATTTGCATTTATAAATAATATATAACCCACTAAAAAAGAATATTGCCTATTGCCCAAAGTTACTCTGAACAATTAAATTTAGACGTAATGAAAACACTTCATCTATTAACCGACGATCAATTGGTTAATTTGTACCAAGATGGCAGTAATGAGGCTTTCGAAATTCTTTTAAATAGGTATAAATCAAAAGTATACTCTTATATTTTTATTATAGTAAGAAACAAAGAGTTAACTGAAGATATTTTCCAAGATACCTTTATTAAAGCCATTACCACTATCAAACAAGGTCGATACCTCGAGTCTGGAAAATTTCTAGGCTGGGTGAATCGTATAGCTCATAATTTAATCATTGATCACTTTCGAAGGGAGAAAAACGAAAACACAGTTTCGGGTGATGGGTTGGAATATGATGTGATTAATAATGCTAAACTTTCGGATAAATGCATTGAAGATCTAATGTCAAATGATCAAGTAATGATCGATATTGTTCGATTAATTGATTATTTGCCTTCATCCCAACAGCAAGTTGTGCGTATGCGTTATTTCGAAGATTTGAGCTTCAAAGATATTGCCGAAAAAACCGATGTCAGTATTAATACAGCGCTGGGTCGAATGCGGTATGCATTATTGAATATGCGTAAAATGGCCGAAAGTAATGGCGTTTGCCTTGAGTTACGATAATTTTTTATAGTATTTGTATCATTAATGCAATTTTTTGAGCTGTATTTCGTTAGTAGTTTATATACTAATTGAATATCAGCCTATGTACAAAACTACTACATTTTTAAAAACAACAAACAAATCGGGTAAACTGCTAAAGCATTCAAATTCAGCAATGCAGCCATCCGATAAAGTTTTAAAAACCATTCTACAATTTTCATCCGTATATGCTGTACAGCAAATTAGTACAGAACAATACATCGAAACTATTTTGAATTAAAAAAAAGCAGCAGTTAATGATTTCATTACTGCTGCTTTTTTTAATTTAGTGTTTTTTTGAGCTCCGGATATACTATTCGCGAGTGATACATATTTTTAACCTTCTCTTTAAAAACTTGCTTAACGGTCTCCACATCCCTAAAACTAATGGGTGCATCTTTAAACTGTCCATCGGCAATTTGCGAATCAATCATTTGTTCCACCGCATCGCTAATACTTTCGTTTGTATATACCCCCAAACTTCTAACTCTAGCTTCTACCGCGTCGGCCATCATTAATATGGCTGTTTCCTTGCTGTTTGGCAATGGCCCAGGGTAGGTAAATAGCGCATCATTTGGATCAATATCTGGATTTTCATTCACAAATAAGTTGTAAAAATATTTGGTTTTGCTCAATCCATGATGCGTAGTTATGAAATTGATTATCTGTTCCGGTAAATGACTTTTTTTAGCTATTTCTACTCCTGCATTCACATGGTCAATTATTAGTTTGGCAGCATCCTCCAATGGCATCTCTTTTAATGGATTATTTGCTCCAAACTGATTTTCAATAAATAGCTCAGGATTTTTCATCTTACCAATGTCATGATACAGTGCACCTGTTCTAACAAGTAAGCTGTTAGCTCCAATTTTTTTAGCAGCTTCGGTTGCTAAATTCGATACTTGAAGCGTGTGCTGAAATGTGCCAGGAGCTTTTTCAGCAAACGATATCATTAAATCGCTGTTCACGTTTGTAAGTTCTACCAAAGTAAGCGACGAAATTAATCCAAAAATCTTTTCAAAAATATAAATCAATAAATAAGCAAATAACAAAATTGTACTGCTAATTAAAAAATATATTATAGGTTGATAATGAATGCGTTCTATCTCACCTTCGGCAATAAACTCAAAAGATAAATACAATCCTATATAGGCTAATAGTATATAAAGTGCAGTTTGTGCAAGCTGCGATCGTTGAGTCATATCCTTCAAACTCGATACAGCCACCATACCTATTATTATCTGCAATATCACAAATTGAAATGGATTGTCAACCATAAATGATATCGTGAGCATGGTGATAATATGCGCAAACAAAGCAGTTCTCGAATCAAAAAACACGCGTATTATGATCGGGAGCAATGCATAAGGAATCATAAAATAGTGTATCGATTGGTGATGAGCCGATAAGGATGCGAGCCCAGTCATCATGAGTATTAATAATGAGATAAAAACTAAATTCCCAAAGTTCTCGTAAATTCGAGGTCTGAAAAGCTTGAGATATAAAAAAAACAAGGCTATTAAAGCCGAAATAATTATTAACTGACCCACTTTTACCAAGGCAGTTTGTTGTATCGACGCCTTGCGTTTATCAAATTCAATTTTTAGTGATTTCAGAATCTTATAACTTTCTGGATTTACTATTTCGCCACGATCAATAATTCGCTCGCCAGTCTGTACCATTCCTGCCGTTTGCGAAAGATTTTTAAGAATCTCGTTTCTCGAATTTACCGTTGCTAAACTGTCGTAAATTAAATTTTCTACGATGTAATTATTTAAATTATATTCTCGAATCTTTTCAGGCGCTTTATCAATAAGCTTTTCGTAGGCCGTTTTGGGAGTATACAAATTTAATATTGCCCTTTTTTCAGTATACCTGTTTGGTAATATACAGTTTATTTCTGTTTCGGCATTAGCAGATATTAATTTTAATTTATCAGAAGATATGATACCTTGCGCATAAATATTTTTTAGTTTCGATTTTATTAAATCTAAGTGCTCTGGCACTCGGCCTTCAAGTTTTAACTGATCGGCTATAAGTCGGTTAATTTGTTGGTTATACACAGAACTGTCGGCTTTGAAATAACTACTAAAGCGCTGTAAAAGAATTTTTTTCTCACCTTCAATCTCATGTTCGTTCTTGTATATCGGAAAATCAAACGAAGCCGTCATAAGCTCATACGACCATGGTTTACCAATGTCGAACTGATAATTGAACTTGTTCTGACTAGGATAAAGCTGTACAATAATTGCAATAACACATATTATGAGTGCAATTTTTGTAATTATTTCTAACCGAAACTTATTTATAATTAGCTTCATAACTATTTCTATTATTTTGTGATCTTTTTAAATCTAATTTCGTCCTCTTATTTTGTATACGATACAATCAATCCAATTAAACCTATCGAAATAATTATTATTCCTGATATTTTATTCAGAATCCGCAAGCCATTCATATTTAGTTTATATCTAAATTTACTAACTAAAAACGTCAAAACCGTCCACCATAGCAATGCACCAGCTAAAATCGACCCAATTCCAACCATTATTTCCGATATCGTCGACTGATTGGTTATAAATTCTAATTTTGCAAATAAAGCAATCAATACCAATAACACCAACGGATTTGATAAAGTTAAACCAAACGAAGTAATAAAATCACTCAAACCCGAAAGTTGTTTCGTTTCATTCGGCTTGGGTTGTGCCGACGGATGGCTATTAAAAATAAAATATCCGAACACTATTAATATACTACTAACCGATAATTGTATAATAAACTTATAAGCTTCGATAAAGTCAACCACAAAATGTAAAAAATACAACGATACTATAGTATATAGCAAATCAGATGCAGTAGCACCAAGTCCAGTTAGTATGCCATATTTCTGACCTCTGTTCAGGGTGCGTTGCACACACAACATGCCAATTGGACCTAACGGAACCGACACGAATAAACCAACTAAAATACCTTTATATATAGTGTCTAACATTTTATTGAGTTTCAAACGGAATACAAAGATAGATTTTTTATGCATTAAGCCGTTTTTTCTAAACGCAATTTTTCAATTATTATTTCAAAACTCCCAAATCACCGCAAATCGTATTCTTCAGCTT
>JAGNPC010000109.1 GCA_017989795.1 Paludibacter sp.
TATATTATTATTTTTGCATTTCAACCCTATATAAATATACCTATCACCTAATTTTAACATCAAATTTATCAATTTAAAAGCGCATCTGTTTAAAATAGCAAAAAAAACTGTCTGATCAATAATGAACAGACAGTTTTTTCTTTTTTCCAGAACAATTAAAAGCCAATAGCTTTTAACCCTAATCCCGTGCGTTCATCGAGTCCAAACAGAAGATTGAAGTTTTGCACTGCCTGTCCTGAAGCTCCTTTCAGCAAGTTATCAATCATCGATACAACCAATAATTTATTGCCGTGTTTTTCGAGATAAACAATGGCTTTATTTGTATTTACCACTTGTTTCATATCGGGATTTTTATCTACCACAAAGGTAAATGCGGCTTCTTTATAATATTCTTTAAAAAGCGTTTTGGCTTCATCAAGGCTAAGAGAGCAGTTGATGTAGGTCGTTGCGTATATTCCACGGGCAAAGTTACCACGCACAGGAATGAAATTCACATCCTTATTGAAGCCCGCTTGCAACTGACGTAGTGATTGACCAATTTCCTGTAAGTGTTGATGCCCAAATGCTTTATAGATAGATATATTATTATTGCGCCAGCTAAAATGCGACGTTGACGAAGGTTTAACACCTGCGCCTGTAGAGCCTGTAATGGCATTAACATGCACCTCGTCGGTTAGCAAACCAGCAGCAGCCAAAGGTAAGAGTGCTAGTTGAACGCAAGTTGCAAAACAGCCTGGATTGGCTATATGATTGGCTGTACGTATCTGTTCGCGATTCATTTCGGGTAAACCATACACAAAGTCGTGATCAGCTCTCGTTTCACGATAATCAGTAGATAAATCAACTATTTTAAGCTTTGAAGCAGCAGGATACTCGTCCATAAACTTTTTGCTATCGCCATGCGCCGAGCATAAAAATAGTGCATCAACCGCATCAAAAGGCAGTTCAGATGTGAAAAGCAAATCCGTTTCGCCCACTAAACCACTGTGAACATCGGTCAAAGCATTACCTGCATTACTTGTACTGTTCACAAAAACAATTTCAACTTGTGGATGATTCACTAAAATACGTAATAACTCGCCGGCGGTGTATCCGGCGCCGCCTATAACGCCAACTTTAATTCGATTCATATAATTTGGTATTTTATTACAAAATAAATAAGTGTAAACCAAGCTGCTACTATAAGCCAGCTTAAACTAGCATACTTAAATTTTCGGTTTTTATGCCGAATAATATACATTAAGATTAGGATAGAAAAAACGCCACCTACCAACTCCAGAAAGTGCAAAAACCTTTCAGGGATACGCGTTTTACTTTTGATGGCAGCATGCTTATCGTATCCAAAAAAACAGGCACTAATCGTATTTATTACTAAAATATAAGCTATAAGTAGTGTATTAGTTAGACACATTGCATTAGTAAATTGATTTTCTTATTCGTTCAGCAAGTCGGGGCGCAATAATTTGGTTCGTTCAACAGATTGCTGATGATTCCATTCATCGATTTTTGCTTGATGGCCAGAGAGTAAAATTTCAGGTACTTTCCAACCCTTGTAATCAGCTGGGCGGGTGTATACAGGTGGTGCCAACAAGTTATCTTGAAACGAATCGGACAAGGCAGATTGTTCATCGCCAATAGCCCCTGGAATAAGACGCACAATAGCGTCGGCCATTAAAGCAGCTGGCAACTCACCTCCTGTAAGTACAAAATCGCCAATGGTAATTTCGCGTGTAATCAGGTGCTCACGCACACGGTGATCTATACCCTTGTAGTGCCCGCAAAGAATAATCAGATTTTCGGACATCGACATGCGGTTGGCCATTTTCTGATTAAACTGCTCCCCATCAGGCGAGGTATAAATAACCTCATCGTAGTTTCTTTCGCTCTTTAGCTGATTTATGATGCGTTCGATAGGTTCTATTTGCAACACCATGCCCGCACTAAACCCAAAGGCATAATCATCCACACGACGGTGTTTATTGGTGGTATAATCGCGTAGATTATGCACAAAGACTTCAACCAAGCCCTTTTCGCGAGCACGTTTTACAATGGAATAATTGAGAGGGCTATCAAGCAGTTCGGGTACTGCCGAAATAATATCGATACGCATAAAGTGGATTTACAATTTTGCAATTTACTATTTACCATTTAAATATAAAAAATGGATTTGTCGTAAATGAGTTGCAAAGGTACAAAAAATGCAGCAAGTTATAAATTAGAGCCTAACCATTTTCGAAGTATTTCGGGATTTTTGCCACACCTGCGTGCGTAATCAACAAACTGCGCTTCGTCTATTCGGCCTACATTAAAATATTTGGATTTTGGATGATCAAATATCAACCCACTAACTGAAGCATTGGGAAACATAGCCCCATTTTCGGTGAGTGCAATACCCATTTCGGAAAAATGAATTAATTTATCAAGCTCGAATATAATGGACTGATCGGGCAATGAGGGGTAACCTACCGCCGGTCTAATTCCCTGATAATGTGTTTTAAACAATTCATCCACATTCAACTTCTCGTTAGGAGCATACCCCCATATTTCTGTTCGCACTTTGTAGTGTAACCATTCGGCTGTAGCTTCGGCTAGGCGGTCTGACAAGGTTTTAATTAGGATGGAATGATACATATCATCGTCCTTTTCAAAAGTTTCGGCAAAGGCTTCTACGCCCAAAACAGTATTTGCAAACACACCCACATAATCGTTTTCGGGCTTTAAAAAATCAGACAAGGCATAGCAAAAGCCATCACTTGCAGGCACTTGCTGCCGAAGCATAGGCAAGCTAACGGTTGCATTATCAGCCTTCACCACAATGTCGTCGTCGCTCGAATAAGCAGGATAAATAGCAACCACCGCATTTATCGAAATGATTTTTTCATCCAGAAATCGACGAAGCATTTCTTGTGCATCTTTGTAAAGCTTCAAGGCCTCTTCCGCTTTTTCGCGTTCCGATTCGGGAAACTTTTGTAGCCAACCTACCTTACAACCGCCACAGTCGCACACAGTTTGAATATCGTTGTACTTACCATTCAATCGCCAAGCCATAAAAAAGAAAGTCCAGTGAATAAATGGAACTATTTCGCGTAAATCTACATCTATATATCGGGTAATGCCCGCTTGCTTTGGTGCTATCATTAAAAAACTAGGATTTATGACCCGTAAAAGCCATTTTTGATTATTACTTATTTATGCTTTACACATTTTACAAAGATAATCAATTTTAGAACGAAATTGTTTAGTGGACTTTTGTATTTATCGAAAAGCAAAGCTATCGAGCCCAATAAATAGACATACAAACAGATTTTCAGCACTCGGAATATCAAAATATTTATCGTATTTTTGTACAAGAAGTAAAAATAAGAATACAGACATGAAACGAGGAGATACAGTACGATTTTTAAATGCCGTGGGCGGTGGCACTATCACACGCATCGACGAAAAAACCAATATGGTATATGTAGAAGATGAAGATGGTTTTGAAATCCCTACCCTTATGCGCGATTGTGTGGCGATTGGGCCAGTAAACAAAGACACCAATTTTCTGCGCAAAGACATTAACCCCATTGTTAATTCAACAACAGCCAGCACAGGTCAGGCAACAGCATCTCCTTCTCCCCTCTCTTCAAGGAGAGGGGTTGGGGGTGAGGTATTTAATGATATTATTGAAACATCTGACGGCGATACATTGCGAGCTCTACTTGCCTTTTTTCCTGTAGAAATTAAGCAGTTACAAACCACGCCATACGATTGTTACCTGGTAAACGATAGCAATTACTTTTTGTATTACAACCTATTGATATGCAACGAGGGAAATTGGAAATCGGCATCTAATGGCTTAATTGAGCCCAACACGCAAGAGGAATTATGCTCGATTACGAAAGACCAGCTAAATAACTGGGAGGATATACGCGTCCAACTTTTACCTTACAAACAAAAAGCATACACGCCACAAGCACCTGTAGATGCGGAAATAAAAATGAATGTGATTCGATTTTTCAAACTGCATAGCTTTGTTGAAAATGATTACTTTGAGGAGCCTGCACTTATGGTAGATATAATGGCTGCGCAACAAAAAAACAAGCTTGCAATTGTCTCGGCTAACGATATTAAAGTAGCCCTACTAACAAAGGAGCAAAAACCACAGGCTGTTGTACATAAAAAAGTAGCTCCGTTTCGCGCCGATGTGATGGAGGTTGATTTACACATTCACGAGCTCGTAGACAATACAACTGGCATGTCGAATGCAGATATGCTGCAACTCCAAATGGATACTTTTCATCGCATACTAGCTGAAAACAAAGCGGCTAAAGGTCAAAAAATAGTATTTATTCATGGCAAAGGCGAGGGCGTTCTTCGCAACGAAATTGAAAAACAACTACGATCGCGCTACAAGACTTACTATTTTCAGGATGCCTCGTTTCGCGAGTATGGCTTTGGTGCCACAATGGTAACTATTAAATAAACAATGGCAGTACCCAAGACAGTTCTTCGCGAGCAATTAAGGCAATTACCAAAAGATGACTTAGTTGATATGCTCCTAAAGTTGGCTGGCAAACGCTACAATTACGAGTTTTTGCTAGTCAACTTCCTCGACCCTGAGGGTGGTGAACTCACTTTATTTCAAGAGGCTATTGATGATATTCAAATTCTTTGGGACAAAGAGTTTAAGGGTAGAACTATTCAACATCAACTAGTAAAGCGACTCAATGCTTGCACCAAGCGAATTAAAGAATTTACTGTTGAAACCAAAAGCAAAAAGCTGGAGGCCGACCTAATTCTTTATGTGTTACAGTTGCAGTTTGAACAATCGTCTTCTGTTTTTGGTGCGCGGTTCTCTGGCTACGATTACAAAGTAGCGCTTTTGCTCAAAAAACTGATTGGGCTTGTCACCACCAAACTCCACCCCGACTATTTGCTCGACTATCAGGAGAAAATCAATGAGTTTCTGACAAAAATCCACCATACCTCCAACCGCATCAATACTGTTTTTGATTTACCGAAAGCTATTGAGTAAAGCTCAGGATTTTCTTTTGCCAATTTTTAGATTCTGAAACCAACCAATGTATACAAGTATAAACAGAAACACAACTATATAGTATACATTATTCGACAAGTCGTGATAATCTACTATTAAATGTTGGGGTGTTTGGTTAAGCGTTATGTGTAGTAAAATAGCATCTATCCGTATGGCATTTAAAAGAATGATAAATACAATACCAATAGGAATGTAAATCATTCGGTTTAGCAAAGGGCTTTTAATGCTAAAAATCAATATGCTAAACACAATCATCAACCCAACTCCCAAGCAATTTGTACCCAAGTACAACCAATAATTATGCAAGTTAATGGTTTTGTCGACCACAAAGGCTTCGCTAAAACCGATGCCATGCAGCAGCAACTCACTTAAACCGAGTATAAGCGCCGATAGCCCGTCGACGAAAGCAGTCCATTTATCAAGCAAAAACCAATCGAAAAACGCCGCAAAGGCAGGCACCATGCAAATTAGGAGCAATAAGCGATGCAATGTAATCTCAAAAATAGTTTGGATGGCTACATCGAGTTTCACAAAAGCATTACGACTGAACGAATGCTGATCAATTTTGTATTTCAGAACCAAATAAACAATTAAATAGCGCAAACTAACATTCACCCAATACAGAAAACTCATCAATTCCGAAGGTGTAAAAACATCATTCAAGTACTTGAGCACATTGCTTATATACAAGGCTATAAAAGCAACGCATAGAACAAGAACTGATTTTATATAATTACGTGGAGCAATGGCGAGTATACCGAAAACAATAAAATAATACTTTAACGCCAACGAACTGGCCGTCTGAATTATCTTATTATTGTAAATAAAGTTACCAGTAGCCGCATCGAAGCTTACGCCATTTGTAATCAATTGTAATCCACCATAAACTAACCCAGCAAATTCAACCTGAATAGTTTTGTACAACCCAGTATCGGCAATTACTGTTTTCGAAAATATATAAGCCACTATAAATAACACGAGGTATAGAAGTGCTTGAAAGGCTTTATTTTGGAGGTTTATCTGTCGTGCTTGTTTCATGCAAAGTATAGATGTGGAAAAAGTCTGATGCAGTAAAATGGTGCACCAGACTTTATATGTTATGTGTTTAAAAAACTATTCTTCTTTCTTTTTGCGCTTAAACAAATAAGCCGACAGTGCGCTACCGCCAGCCAGTAAGCCTAAAAGCAAACCACCATCAAGAGGTACAGATGAACCACCGCCACCGGGCGTATTTGGACCTGGATCAGGACCTGGCTGTTGTGCCCATATACTCACACTTAAAACAAGTAGAAAAAGAATGATTGTTAAATAACGATACTTCATATTATTGAATAAGGGTTTTTAGTTTTGTCAATTGATTATTACTTGTAATGTGAAACAAATACAATCCGTTTTGAGGGACATTTATTGATTCGCCTTCGTTAATATATCCATTAAAGATTAGTTTGCCCGACACATCCAACACGCGAACCATTGAATTTGGAGCAATACCCAATAGGGTTGCAGTGCCATTATTACCTACAACACGAATACCATCCACACTCGCTGAACTAACAGCCGTAGTAGCACTTGGAACCAGAATTATTTTAAATCGGTTTAAATCGGTCGCAACTGAATTAACTGCAAAGTTATATTCTTTGGCATCCAATAGCTCAATGTATCTACTTGTTGATTTATCAAGCAATAAAAC
>JAGNPC010000110.1 GCA_017989795.1 Paludibacter sp.
GTTTAAAAGTGCCTCTCCCACCACTCCCAATCCAAAAGCGCATAGCCGAAATATTAGATGCAGCCGATGCCTTAAAACGCAAAGACCAAGAACTCCTCAAAAAATACGATGCACTGGCACAAGCTATCTTTATTGATATGTTTGGAGACCCCGTGAAGAATGAGAAGGGGTGGGAGGTGAAGAAGTTGGGAGATTATATATCTGTTCTAACAGATTATCATTCTAATGGTAGTTATGAAACATTAAGGGAACACGTTACTCTGAGAAATGTCCCAGATCATGCTTTGATGGTAAGAACGACAGACCTTGAGAAAAATAACTTTACCGATAATGTGAATTACATCTCCAAAGAGGCATACGAAC
Source organism: Paludibacter sp. (assembly GCA_017989795.1). Classification (GTDB taxonomy): domain Bacteria; phylum Bacteroidota; class Bacteroidia; order Bacteroidales; family Paludibacteraceae; genus Paludibacter. Next base: position 364 of record JAGNPC010000110.1, read on the forward strand.
ATCTTGATAAATCAAAAATTTTTGGAGGCGAAATAATTATCAATAAGATTGGTAGTGCTGGTAATCTTTATCTAATGCCTTTTTTAAATAGACCTGTTTCTTTAGGAATGAATGCCTTCTTAGTTAGATTAAATGAAAGTTTGAATCCAGTATTTGCTTTTCATTTTTTAAATACTGATTTTGGTAAAAATGAAATAAGTAAAAGGGTATTTGGCGCTGTTACAAAAACAATTACAAAAGATGCAGTAAGAAGTATTCCAATGTTTAAGATCCCAAGGAAAGAGCAAGAATTATATGTTGAATGCATAACTTATATAAAGTCGCTTATCAATTGTGGTAACGCTTTACAAAGTGATTTATTATTCCAAACTCTCCTTCAAAAAGCTTTCAAAGGCGAGTTGGTGGAGTAAGTAAAAGACTAAAAGTATAAAGCAATGTTAGATAAAAGTTACAAAGATTGGCTAATTGAACTAAAACAGAAAGTTAGGGCTACACAAATAAAAGCTTCATTGGCCGTTAATGCTACGCTCATTGAATTTTATTTCGATTTAGGCAAAAACATTGCAAAACAACAAACCGCTTGGGGCACAGGTTTTCTAAAGCAACTTTCGCTCGATCTACGAAACGAGTTTCCCAATATGGAAGGCTTTTCAGAAACCAACCTCAAGTATTGTCGCTTATTCTTTCAATATGTACTAAATGGTCCCCAAGTTGATGACCAATTGCTTCAGCCAATTCGTCCCCAAGCTGAGGACGAATTGCTACTCAATAACTTTAAACAAATCCCGTGGGGCCACATAAAGCTAATAATCAATAAGATAAAAGACTCTACTGAAGCCTTGTTTTATATTACTAAAACAGTTGAGAATGGTTGGAGTAGAAATATACTCGGATTGCAAATTGAAGGTAAATTATTCGAGCGCCAAGGCAAATCCATTACTAATTTCAAACATACCTTGCCCGATGTTACTTCCGATTTAGCACATCAATTACTCAAAGACCCTTATCAATTCGATTTTCTTACGCTATCAGAAAACTATAAAGAGCGTGAGCTTGAAAATGCGTTGGTCGAAAACATCACTAAGTTTTTACTGGAATTAGGCAGTGGTTTTGCGTATGTAGGCAAACAAGTGCCTATGCAAGTTGGCGATCAAGAGTATTTCATCGACCTGTTATTTTACCACCTAAAACTAAGGGCGTATGTTGTTATTGAATTAAAAGCCACCGATTTTATTCCAGAATATGCTGGTAAACTGAGCTTTTACCTCTCGGCAGCCAACGATTTATTAAAACATCCTACCGATAATCCTACCATTGGATTAATGATATGTAAAAACAAAAACAGCATCATTGCCGAATATGCACTAAAAAACATCAATCAACCCATTGGGGTTTCTGAATATCAGCTCACTAAACTGTTTCCTGAAGAGTTTAAAAGCAGTTTGCCAACCATTGAAGAAATCGAAAATGAACTAATAGATGAGTAATTTTAACTTTATACCCAACCAATGGGCATCTTTAGCTCAGGCACCGCAAGAAGCTGAGCAGCATGTGCACAATGCGCCTTTGTATGCCGCCATGCTTTGTCGTAAAAGCTTAGAAGAGTGGGTGCGTTGGATGTACGAGCACGATGCCGATTTGGTACTGCCCTACGATACTACCCTTAATTCGCTCCTACACGATCAGCGGTTTAAAAACCTAGTGGCGCCCATTCAGTTTAATCAAATAAACCTCATACGCAAGCTCGGCAATACAGCAGTACACACCAATGCCAAAATAAAACCTCAAGAGGCATTGTATGCCCTGCAATTGTTGCATGGTTTTATAGGCTGGCTTGTACAAGTATATGGCGAAGATAAAATTGTAGTTGCTAAGTTTGATGAAAATCTGTTGGCAACAGGAAAAGTAAAAGACAAAAGCAAAGATGAGCTACAGCAACTAGAACACAACTTTCACGAGGCACAAACCAAGCTCCAAAAATTAGAGGCCGAACTGGCAAATATCAAAGCCATAAAAGAGCAGAACATTGCTTATGTTCCTCCACCTATCGACCCCAACGAAGATCTTACCCGCAAAATATACATCGACACCCTTTTGCGCGAAGCAGGTTGGGATCCTTATGGAGCTAATGTGCCCGAATATCCTATAAAAGGAATGCCACAAGGCAATGGCGATGCCAACGGAAACGGCTTTGTTGATTATGTTCTTTGGGGCAACGATGGTAAACCCCTAGCTGTAGTTGAAGCCAAACGCACCAAAAGAGACCCTCGGGTAGGTCAGCATCAGGCCAAACTCTATGCCGATTGTATTGAAAAAGAGTTCGGACAACGTCCAGTTATCTTCTATTCAAACGGTTTTCGCACTTGGATGTGGGACGATGTAAATTATGCACCGCGCGAAGTTTTTGGGTTTTACACCAACGATGAGTTGCAAATGCTCATTCAGCGCCGTATATCGCATAAAGTATTATCTATCCAAACTATCAACAACGATATTACCGATAGGCCATACCAACACGAAGCCATACGAAGCGTTTTGGAGGTGTTGGAGAATAAGCATCGCGAAGCCTTGTTGATTATGGCAACAGGTACTGGTAAAACAAGGGTTTCTGCCTCAATTGTCGATTTGTTGAGTAAAGCCAATTGGGTAAAACGTGTCTTGTTCTTAGCCGATCGAAATGCCTTAATACATCAGGCAAAAACAAATCTAAACGATTATTTGCCCAACTTACCTGCCGTTGATTTAACTAAAGAGAAAGAGGACGAAAGTAGTCGTATCGTTTTTTCTACCTATCAAACCATCATCAATATGATAGATGGAGAAGCCGATGGCAACAATCGTTTTTACAGCGTGGGCCACTTCGATCTAATTATTTTCGATGAGATACACCGCAGCGTTTACAACCGCTATAAACATATTTTCAAGTACTTCGATGGCATCCGCATAGGCTTAACCGCCACGCCAAAATCAGAAGCCGATAGAGATACCTACGCCTTGTTTGGCTTGGAGCCCAAAAACCCAACCTTCGCCTATGAACTCGATCAGGCTGTAACAAACAAATGGCTTGTTCCTCCTAAAGCATTTTCTGTTCCTATCAAATTTCAGCGGAGTGGTATTAAATACGATGAATTAAGCGATGATGAAAAGTTAAAATACGAAGAGCAATTTACTAATCCTGTAACTGGCGAATTTCCCGATGAGATCGATTCATCAGCATTAAATAAATGGTTGTTTAATTCCGATACAGTTGATAAGGTAATAGCCCATTTAATGCAAAATGGTATTAAAGTAGAGGGTGGTGATAAATTAGCTAAAACCATTGTATTTGCTCGTTCACATTTACACGCTTTGTATATTGCAGAACGATTTAACAAACAATACCCAGCTTATAAAGGTGACTTTTTAAAAATCATTGACTACCACGAAGAAAAGAGATACGATTTACTCAATAGGTTCAAAGATAAAACTAAAATGCCGCAAATTGCTGTTTCGGTAGATATGCTCGATACTGGAATTGATGTGCCTGAAGTTTGCAATTTGGTTTTCTTTAAACCAATACGAAGCAGCGTGAAGTTTTGGCAAATGGTAGGTCGAGGTACTCGCTTATGTAAAGATCTATTTGCTGTAGATGAAGATAAAAAGGAGTTTTTTATTTTTGATTTCTGCGAAAATCTCGAATTCTTTAATATGCATCCTCAAGGAATAGAGGGCAACAGCAGTAAATCGTTAAGTCAGCGATTGTTTGAACTGCGATTGCGTTTGGCCTTTGCATTATTAGGTCAAGAAGAGGCGGAGTTAAAAGAGTATGGTCAATCTATTATCGATCAATTAATAAAACAAACCCAAGCGTTAAACGGCGAAAGTTTCATTGTTCGTCAGCACTGGGAGGTTGTAGAGAAATACCGTGATGCCAACGCCTGGAATGCTCTAAGCGATTTAGATATAAAAGAGTTGCATGACCATATTGCGCCTTTAATGATGGAGATCGACCAAGACGAATTGGCAAAACGATTCGATGCCTTGATGTTGGATATACAGTTGAGTGTTCTGAATGGTGAGAAAAAACAGGCTACACTTATTCAGAAAGTGGTGTCAACAGCTGGCAAATTGAGTAAAAAAGCATCGATTCCTACTGTTGCAAAAAAAATGGACACCATAAAAGAGGTGCAACAAAAAATATTTTGGGAAGGTGCCACAATACCTGATATTGAAAGAACCCGCATTGAGTTAAGAGACATTATTAAGTTTTTAGATTCGGAAAACACACCTATCTATTTTACCATGTTTGAAGATGAGTTTTCAGGTAATTCACAAGAACATCCCTTGGTATATAGTTTCAATGATTTAGATGCCTATAAACGTAAAGTAGAGCAATATTTAAAAGAGCATAGCAACAACATTACCATACACAAACTGCGCAACAATGTGCCTATAACCAAAGGTGAATTAGAAACCTTAGACCGAATGCTTTTTGAACAAGGTTCTTTGGGCACCAAAGCTGAATTTACAAAAGCCTATGGCGAACAACCTTTGGGGAAATTCATAAGAGGCATTGTTGGTTTAAATGTGCAAGCAGCTAAGACAGCTTTTTCTGAGATATTGAATAATCAAACCTTAAACGCACAACAAATTCGTTTCATAGATACGATTATTAATTTCTTAACGGTAAAAGGAATCATCGAACCATCAATGTTATTTGAAGCACCGTTTACCGATATTAATTCAAATGGAGTTGCTGGCTTATTCGATGAATCAGTTGCTACAAAGATAATTTCATTGATAGAGATAATAAACCATAATGCAGAAGCGGCATAAGTTCTAAATTACAGCACTTGGGCTCTCTTTTTACGTAGTAATTAAAACTTAATAGAAAACAGAAAAAGTAACATGGCAGAATTTTTAACAACAATAGGTGTTTTACAACATATTGATAAATGATAAAATCGCTATAAAATTACATCAAAATATTTCACTTAAAACAATTGAACAGAAGCTTGTATTTGTTTCGGAAATCTTCCAAAAGTGTATGATGTTCTGAATTTCAGAACAAGGAATACGAGTATGAAAACTAGTGGGGTTTAGATATTAAATAAAAATTCTATTTGTTACCAATATTTATAGTCCTCTTTTGTATGATCTTTTTCTAAACGATCTGCTAAATAAATTAGGGCTTCTATCGTTTTTAGAATATCTGCAATTGAATCATCTATAGGTGCAAATTTACGTGCATAAAAAATGCTATTGTCCTCAAAGAGTGAATTTTCTGGTAACTCTTTTCTAATCTTAGTTATAGATCCATTTGTGAGTTTTCTTCTATTGGTAATTGGCGATATTATTTCATATTTAAATGTTCCTGCTTCATTGCCATTTATCACTCTAATTTTAAAAGGGCATTGGCGGCCTTCCTTTTCATTATAAATCATTATTGTCCGATAAAAGATTAAATCTACTCCTTTTATTTTGCTAATAAATTGATTGCAAGCGTGTTGTCTTGAAGGTATTTATCAAAACACAAAGTAAGCTCCCTCAAAATAAGGTGTATTGTAGTTCGTTCTGTTCGATTTTCTGCCAATCTTTATCTGGATTTTCTAGAAATCTAATAAGATGGATGTAATTGAACAGATGAATTTTGCAGAAACTAACGAGATTAGAAAACGCCCACGATTTTTTCAGCATTTTTTGAATTACAGTCATCAGTAAATTTGCTATTAAGGCACAGTATATCTGTATTTTGATAGCATTTTCATTATCTCCAAGAAAGTATTTTAGAGGGAAGTTCTGCTTTAGCTGTTTAAACAGTAATTCTATTTGCCATCGTAATTTATAAATTGCCGATACTAAATCGGCTCTCATATCGAATAGATTGGTGAGAAATTCAAACTCACGTTTTAAAACCCTGTCATAAAATCGAACTTTACGGAGTTTTAGCTTAGTTTCTATATTGTTTTCCTTTACTGAAATTTCTATTATGTGGTCTTCTAGGACACCAGAATGTATGTGATCGTCTATTTCGATTGTTTTAATCGTTTCATATACAGCATTATCCTTGATTCTTGTCACAAAACCTGTTTGGTTATCGCAAAACAACTTGAATGCCTTGTAATCATTGTATCCTTTATCGAAAACATAAATGGTGTTTGCATTGAATTTTAGCTTTTTCAACAGAAAATGATCGTTAGTTGCAGCATTCGTAAACCATATCATTTGTGGAACAGTTTCATCGACATTAATGACCGTATGAACTTTTATGCCACCTTTTTTCTTCCCGTTTTGTG
>JAGNPC010000111.1 GCA_017989795.1 Paludibacter sp.
CTCAACAATACATCCACCGGGAAAGCGAAACACGCCCGGTTTCAGATCGTACAAGGCTTGCGCTAAGTCGGTGCGTAAACCATTCTCGCGTCCTTTCCATGTTTCAATCGGAAATAAGGATACATGTTCCAAATCCACACTTCCTGCCGAATTTAAAAATAATCGCAGCTTTGCAAGCGTATTTTTTTGATCCGACTTTAATATAAGTGTGTATTTTTTCCATTCCATGCTTTCGATAGCAAGGATTTTTGATACAATAATTTCGCCCGCAGTATTTACCAAATCTACACGTAAACTTTCGTTATTGCTTGTAGCTCGTGCCCATACTGTAAATCGGTATTCGGCATTATGCTTTATTGCGTATCCAAAAAATCCTTCGTTATCAAGTCCAGTACGTTTATCAGCATGACCCGGATTAATTAATCGAACGTAGTTGGGGTTATTTGCAAATGGGCCATCGTTTTTTACTTCTACTTTTCCAAAGGCAGTCCATCCAAGTAAGGGCTGTGGAAAATCGAACGATCGGTTTTTTACCATTTCGGCATAAAGTCCGCCATCAGCACCATAATTTATATCTTCGAAAAAGATACCATACATGGTTTTTTGGATAGGGGCGACTGGTTTTTTCAGGTCAACATCAATGGTTTTAACCTGTGCTAGTAGCAATTGAGCACTACAGGTAGCTATCAATGCTAAAAATAAGCGTGTTTTTAATTTATTCATTTTGATTTCTTTTTTAGTGATTTAAGCAAGTGATTTAAGCATTTGCATGTAACCTACTTCATAATCCGTTGTTCTGCAAAAATACAGTATTGTTACCCATACATAAGTGGACAAAAATTACTAAAAGGGACAAAAATTGCTACACAATGAAATATATAAAATTATCCACCAAAACGCACATTTTTTCTCCTATCGCTTCAATTTTAATTGCTACCTTTACAGCCATCTAATATCAAATAGAATATGCAAAAATTACTTATCGGAATGGCAGTTATATGCCTACCAATTTTTGGTCAAAAAAAAGAACTTCGTACGGGTTATCCAATTTCGCCAGTGCCGTTTACAGCGGTTAAAGTGACCGACAGTTTTTGGGGGCAACGTATCAAGGCAAGTCGTGAGGTAACCATTCCATTGGCATTCAGCAAATGCGAAGAAACGGGACGGTACGAAAATTTTGTAAAAGCTGCCAAACCAAGCGATGCGTACAAAGTTGAAGGATTTTCGTTTGACGACACTGATGTGTACAAGACCATTGAAGGGGCCAGCTACTCCATGCAAACATTTCCCAATAAAAAACTCGATAAATATATTGACAGTGTGCTGGCAATAGTGGCTAAGGCACAAGAGCCCGATGGCTATTTGTATACAGCACGTACCATGAATCCGACACACCCACATGCTTGGGCGGGTAATAAACGCTGGGTAAAAGAAGAAGACCTCAGCCACGAATTGTATAACTTGGGACACATGGTGGAAGGTGCCATTGCTCATTATCAGGCTACAGGCAAACGAAATTTTTTAAACATTGCCCTAAAATATGCCGATTGTGCCTTGCGCGAAGTGGGCGATAAACCCGGACAGATACTGGTAGTGCCCGGCCATCAAATAGCCGAAATGGCTTTGGCAAAATTGTATGTGCTCACCAATCAAAAAAAATACCTCGATTTTGCTAAATTACTTCTTGATAAACGAGGCTATACCGAACGAAAAGATGCTTACAGTCAGGCGCATAAACCAGTAATTTGTCAGACCGAAGCTGAAGGGCATGCCGTGCGTGCTGCTTATATGTACACCGGCATGGCCGATGTGGCAGCTTTAACAGGCGACACAAGCTATATGAAAGCAATAGATAAGATTTGGGACAATATTGTAACAAAAAAACTGTACATCACGGGCGGAATTGGCGCTACAAGCCATGGTGAAGCATTTGGCAAGAACTATGAATTGCCCAATATGTCGGCTTATTGCGAAACTTGTGCTGCCATTGGCAATGTTTATTTGAACTATCGCCTGTTTTTACTACACGGTCATGCAAAATATTTCGATGTGCTTGAACGAACGCTCTACAATGGGCTACTTTCAGGTGTTTCGCTCGATGGTGGTAGCTTTTTCTACCCCAACCCACTCGAATCGATGGGGCAACATCAACGTCAACCTTGGTTTGGATGTGCTTGTTGTCCGTCGAATATTGCCCGTTTTATACCTTCAGTGCCCGGCTATGTATATGCTGTGCATCAATCCGATGTGTATGTAAATTTATTTCTGTCGAACACGGCTGTTCTTAACGTACAGGGCAAAAAACTCACGCTTACGCAAACAACGCGTTATCCGTGGAGCGGAACCGTAAAAATTAACGTAAAACCAACAACAAAACAGGCATTTACGCTTAAAATTCGCATTCCGGGTTGGGTTACAGGCGAAGTGATCCCAGGCGACTTGTATTATTATTCCGATACTAAAAAATTAAACTATACCATTAAAGTGAATGGTGAAAAGGTAAAAGGAGAGAATGAAAATTCCCAGCTTGAAAATGGTTACGCAACTATTAACCGCAACTGGAAAGCGGATGATGTGGTGGAAGTGCAGTTCGACATGACTCCTCGCACGGTAAAAGCTCATGCCAATGTAGCCGACAATCAGGGCAAAATGGCCATTGAGCGTGGTCCTGTGGTTTATTGTGCCGAATGGCCCGATAATGATTTTAATGTGTTAAGTGTTATTTTAAACACAAAACCAAAATTTACGGTTGATGAAAAGCCAAACTTGCTGTATGGTATTAATACTATTAAAACAGACGCTCAAGTGCTAAATTATAGCTCCGATGGTAAAATTCAAACAAAAGATGTTTCGTTAACCCTTATTCCTTACTATGCTTGGGCGCACAGAGGTGCTGGCGATATGGCGGTGTGGTTGCCCAACGAACTACGGGCTACTCGCCCTGTAATGCCGCCGAGTATTGCTTCCGAAAGTAAAATTAAAGCCTCGGTATTCGAAAAATCGATTCATGCCATAAACGACCGAATGCTGCCTCACGATGAGCATGATCGCTCCATACCTCATTACAATTGGTGGCCCAAAAAAGGGACTACCGAGTGGATAAGCTATGAGTTTAGCGAAGTACGCACCATCAATTCGTCGTCGGTATATTGGTACGACGATGCTCCTTGGGGCGGCTGTAGGGTTCCCAAAAGCTGGCGCATGTTTTATGCTGATGCGAATGGCGAATGGAAGCCAGTGCAAACAAACTCAATGTATGGAACCGAAAAAGCTAAAGCTAACTTCATCTCATTTAACCCCATAACTACCAACTCGGTACGAATTGAAGTAGAATTGCCCGACGACAATGCTGCGGGTATTTTTGAATGGGAAATTGAATGAAATGGTTATATGAAACTCACGAATCATCGTTCATTTTCGTCGAGAAAAGTGCTTGGTTGAATGCCAAAGTGCTTTGTAAAACAGCGTGTAAAGTATTTAGGATCATTAAATCCTACTTTGTAAGCTATTTCGGAAATGTTGAGCGAATGAATTTCGCGGTTTCGGATAATAATTTCGCGCGCAATATTCAAGCGGTAAATACGTATAAACCTACTGGCGGACTGCCCAGCGAGTGCTTTCAGTTTTTTATGTAGCAGGCTCCTACTTATGCCCATCAAATCAATAAATTCAGCCACATCAAAATCGGGGTCTGTGTAATGCTCGTTCATAATTGCCAATGCTTTGTCAATAAATAACTTATCGGGCGATTCGTCGTTAAATTTCAAAGCTTCAGCATCCATGCTTTCGGCAAAATTTAACTGATTCCGGTTGCGCTTTTCGTTGAGATTCTGAATGATGGCTTTCAGCAAATCCTCGTCGAATGGTTTAACCATAAAAGCATCAGCACCAGTGTTGAAGCTCTCTATTTGAGCATCGGTACTCGATTTGGCTGTGAGCAAAATAATTGGAATATGCATGATGCTAAAATTGCTTTTTACCTGGCGGCAAAACTCTATCCCATCCATAAGTGGCATCATTATATCGCTAATAATCAAATCGGGCTGGTGTAGCTTAGTCATCTCAAGCCCTTCTACCCCATTTCGCGATTCCAAAACATGAAAATCGTTGATTAATATTGATTTGATATACAATGACATATCTGCATTATCTTCTACAATTAAAAGCACGGGTTTATTTTTCAGATTTTGCTTTTCGGTATCAAATTCAGCTTGATTCACCACTATCATTTCATCAGTTGTACCGTCATCAGATACCATCACACTCATTCGGCGCTCAACCGGAATAACAAAGCGAAAGCTACTTCCACCCTGCTCCAAGTTGTGAGCATCAATTTGCCCACCATGCATTTGTATTATTCGTTTACTAAGGTAAAGCCCAATGCCTGTACCACTTTGTCCGCTAGCAGCTAATGGTTTATTGTTTTTCGACTGATAAAAGCGTTCAAATATTTTTTCCAATTCATCTTCTGCTATACCTGCACCCGTATCCTTTATAGCAAAATCAAGGTATTCGCGCTGATCGGCACGATCAATGTAAGTGCTTGCTTCAATAGTAATAGTACCATTATCGGGTGTAAATTTAATGGCATTGGAAAGTAGATTGGTAATTACTTTTTGCAGATTGTCTTTGTCTAACATAAACTCGGGCTGAGGGATGCGATATTGTTGTAAAACTACAATACCTCGGTCCTTCACAAAATCGGCAAAGGGAATAATCAATTCATCCAGAAAAGTAACGAAATTTTGCTGTGTTTTAGCCAATTGCATTTTGCCCGAATCAATTTTACGAAAATCCATTAACTGATTGATAAGGCTTAGCAGCAAGCGCGAATTACGTTTCACAATGTGTAGTTGCTCCAATACAAGTGGATTTGTACTGAGCTTTAGTGCCCGCTCTACGGGTCCCAAAATGAGTGTAATGGGCGTACGAAATTCGTGTGTAATATTGGTAAAAAAAGCAAGTTTATCAATGTGTGCTTCCTGCACTTTTTTTGATAGCGTGAGCAGTTGTTCTTTTTGAAGGCTAATTTTTTGGTATTGAGCTACTAATTGGTCATTTTGACGCGACACCTCATCTTGATGAATGATCAATTCGTTCATGCTTGCGGTGAGCTGATTGGCCTGTAAAAGCAATTGCTCTTTTTGATTTTCAATTTCGCAGGTACGCTCTTCTACCATTCGTTTTAACTGAGCCTGTTGTCGTTTGAGTAGGTTAATTCGGTATTTATATATTGAATACAGCGAAAACAAAAATAGGGTAATTAGCAAGCTTATAAACCACCAACGCTTGTAAATAGGAGGAATAACGGTTATTTTCAGACGGCTAATTTGGTCCGACCAAGTGCCATCGGGGTTGGTGCATCGAATTTCAAATTCATAACTACCATAAGTGATATTGGTAAAATCGGCAAACCTTCTATCGGCATTGGCTTCTATCCAATTATTGCTAAAGCCTTTAAGTCGATATGCATATTTCATTTTGTCGGCCATGTTATAGTTTAATGCCGAAAACTCAATGCTAAAACTTTTGTCCGATTCGTACAGTTGTATGCCACTCAAAATATTATTTGTATATAGCTTTTGGCGATCCTGCCTTGCAGTAGTTACAGGATAAATGTCATCGTTGAGTACCTTTATTCTTGTTATAGTTACAGCACTCTGCGCTGTTTTGGTACTTAACTTAAGCGGATCGAAGGTGGTAAAACCAGCCATATTTCCGAAATACATTTTGCCATCGGCACCCTGGCAGTAAGCATCCCAGTAAAATTGATTCGAACGAAGTCCATCGGCTTTGGTAAAATGACGACTTGTTTTGCTCACAGGATTAAAGGCGCACAGCCCCTTATCCGTACTCAGCCAAAGCTGTCCGGCAGCATCTTCTAGTATCCCATATATCACATTATCAAGCAGTCCTGCCGATTCGGTATAATTTCGAAATAGGAGTTTATTTCCATCTTCATTAATTGAATAAATGCCACTGCCATTACTACCGAGCCAAATGGTACCATCTTTGGATTCGAGAATGCAATTAATTTTTAATATACGCTTCGATTGCGGCTGCATTAAATCAAACCTAAAGTGCTGATAGCTAATACGATTATTTTTAATGTCAGATTTATCTGGATAAACACAAAAAAGACCGTTAGCTGTACCCACCCAAAGCCGGCGTTTACTATCAATACACATGCCTGTAATAAACTTAAAACTTTGCTCAATAGGTAAATACTGCAATATATGTGTAAATTTTCCGGATGGAATATCAAAATGGTCGAGACCATTGCGCGTACCAATCCACAGGGCTTTGTTGGTATTATCGGGGGCTATAGCGGCTACAAAATCGTTATGAATGGAGTTTTGCTGCGCTGGCGAATGACTAAACTGTTCAAAACTGGGTTTATTGCCTGCCGTTAGGCGCATGCGATTTATGCCTTTTCCCCACGTAGCAATCCAGTAATCAGCGTTAAAATCCTGACAAATATAACTCACCGAGTTATGGCTGAGCGATTGCTTATTGCCCGCAACTGATTTATAGTGCATATAGCCCGCACTGCCTTTTCGTTTTACACTCAGTCCACCTTCCACAGTACCAATCCAAAGGTTGCCGACTTGAT
>JAGNPC010000112.1 GCA_017989795.1 Paludibacter sp.
ATATTACAGGCAAAGTCACGTCGGACTGGGAAAAGTTTGAGAAATGGGCCGAAACAGTTCCTTATACCATGCGCAACCCACTTTACCACTGGACACATTTGGAACTTAAAACTGGCTTTGGGGTAGATAAATTATTGTCGCCAGCCACAGCACGTGAAATATTTGATGCCTGCAACGAAAAACTACAAACAGCTGAGTATAGTGCCCGCGGTATGATGCGCAAGTACAATGTAGAGGCTGTATGCACTACCGACGACCCTATTGACACGCTCGAACACCATATTAAAACTCGCGAAGACGGTTTTGAAGTTAAAATGCTACCAACATGGCGCCCCGACAAAGCAATGGCCGTAGAAATACCAGCCATCTTTATAGCCTACGTAGAGCAGTTAGCAAATATATCAGAAGTAAATATTTCGAACTTCGACGATATGATAACAGCTTTACGTAAACGTCAGGATTTTTTTGCATCACAAGGATGTAAGCTTTCGGATCATGGCATTGAAGAGTTTTATGCCGAGGACTATACGGAAGCTGAAATTAAAGCTATTTTCAATAAAGTATATGGCGGTAGCGAGTTATCACACACCGAAATACTAAAATTTAAATCGGCCATGCTGGTTATTTTTGCCGAAATGGATTGGGAAAAAGGCTGGACACAACAGTTTCACTATGGAGTGATTCGTAATAACAACACACGTTTTTTCAATCAAATAGGTGCCGACACAGGTTTTGATTCAATTGGAACATTCAATACAGCTAAGGCCTTGTCGAAGTTTTTGAACCGCCTTGATTCGCAAAATAAGCTTACCAAAACGATACTTTACAATTTAAATCCGGCCGACAACGAAATGATAGCTACCATGATAGGTAACTTTCAGGATGGAACAGAGCTTGGCAAAATTCAATTTGGCTCAGGCTGGTGGTTTTTGGATCAAAAAGATGGCATGGAGAAACAGATGAACTCACTATCGGTACTAGGGTTGCTGAGTCGCTTTATAGGAATGCTTACTGACTCTCGCAGCTTCCTCTCGTATCCGCGCCACGAGTATTTCCGTCGCACGCTTTGCAACCTGATAGGTAATGATGTAGAGCAAGGCCTGCTGCCAGCACAAGAAATTGAATATATTGGCAAAATGGTTGAAAATATTAGTTATTATAATGCAAAAAACTACTTTAAGTTTTGATTGCAATTTAAAAAAATCAAACTACTGTTTTTGTAAAATAAAATAATATCGTATCTTTGGTCGACCAATTTTAAATTGGAAGAAAATTAATAAAATTTTTCAATAAATCAATGAGCAAGAAAATTGTAACTTTAGGAGAAATTATGCTTCGTTTGTCAACTCCGGGCAACACACGCTTTGTACAATCAGATGTATTTGATGTCGTTTATGGTGGTGGTGAAGCTAACGTAGCAGTGAGTTGTGCCAATTATGGCCACGAGGCTTATTTTGTATCAAAATTACCAAAACACGAAATTGGGCAATCGGCAATAAATGTGCTCCGAAAATTTGGTGTAAAAACAGATTTCATTGCCCGTGGTGGCGACCGTGTAGGTATATATTACCTTGAAACAGGTGCGTCTATGCGTCCAAGTAAAGTAATTTACGACCGTGCAAATTCGGCAATAGCAGAAGCGAAAGCATCTGATTTTGACTTTGATGCTATCATGGAAGGTGCTTCATGGTTCCACTGGTCGGGTATTACACCAGCCATTTCGGATGCAGGAGCTGAACTTACAAAGTTAGCATGCGAAGCAGCAAAACGTCATGGTGTTACAGTTTCTGTTGATTTAAATTTCCGCAAAAAACTGTGGACGAAAGAAAAAGCACAATCAATTATGCGTCCTTTGATGCAATATGTTGATGTATGCATAGGGAACGAAGAAGATGCCGAACTTTGTTTAGGATTTAAACCCGATGCTGATGTGGAAGGTGGACATACCGATGCAGAAGGCTACAAAGGCATTTTTATGCAAATGGCGAAAGAATTTGATTTTAAATACGTTATTTCAACACTTCGCGAATCATTTTCAGCAACACACAATGGTTGGAAAGCTATGATTTATGATGGAAAAGAGTTTTATACATCAAAACGTTATGATATCGATCCAATTATTGACCGCGTAGGTGGTGGCGATTCATTTTCGGGTGGTGTAATTCATGGTTTGCTTACAAAACCTAACCAAGGCGAAGCTTTGGAATTTGCTGTAGCTGCTTCAGCACTTAAACATACAGTTAATGGCGATTTTAACTTAGTATCGGTAGAGGAAGTGGAAGCTCTTATGGGTGGCGATTCAAGTGGTAGAGTACAAAGATAAAGACATTTACTATTTTTTCATTTACTATTTAGCATTAATTTGATAATTAATAAATGAAGAAATAGGAATTCTTTCGTCTTTAAATAGTAAATTGTAAATGTAAAAATAGTAAATAATATTATGCGATTTTCAAAAATACAACTTCTTTCGGTAATGAAAGAAACTGGTATGGTACCAGTATTTTACCATAGCGACCTTGAGGTAGCAAAAAACGTAGTTAAAGCTTGTTATGCAGGTGGTGTACGAGCTTTTGAATTTACAAACCGTGGCGAATTTGCACACGAAGTGTTTGGTGAATTAGTGAAATATGCAGCCAAAGAATGCCCTGATATGATTATGGGTATTGGCTCTATTGTAGATGCACCAACAGCTGCACTTTACATACAATTAGGTGCAAACTTTATTGTAGGTCCACTTTTCAATGCTGAAATTGCAAAAGTTGCCAACCGTCGTTTGGTAGTTTATGCTCCTGGCTGTGCTACTGTAACTGAGGTTGGTTATGCACAGGAAGCTGGTTGCGATATAAGCAAGGTTTTTCCGGGCGATGTTGTTGGGCCAGCCTTTGTTAAAGGGTTAAAAGCACCAATGCCTTGGTCGAACATTATGGTTACTGGAGGTGTAAAACCAGAAGAAGCTAATTTAAAATCTTGGTTTGATGCTGGAGTTACTTGCGTAGGTATGGGTTCAAATCTATTCCCAGCTGAAATGATGAAAGCTGGCGACTGGGCAGGAATAAGTACACTTTGTGCAGATGCGCTTGCTATTATTCAGAATGTAAGAAAGTAAGAGGCAAAAAATTAAGAGGTAAGAGAAAAACTACTGATTTTTTTTCTAATTTCTAACTTCTAACTTTTAGTTTCTAACTTCTAATTTCAAACTTCTAATTTAATAAAAATGAGTACTCTTGGAAAAATCAATGATAAGATGACACAGTATAGGTGGACGATTTGTATGTTGCTTTTTTTAGCAACAACAATCAACTACCTCGACCGTCAGGTTTTGTCTCTATTGCAGCCAATATTGGCTGACGAATTTCACTGGACGGATAGCGACTACGGTACTATCACAGCCATTTTTTCGCTTGCTTATGCCATTTCGATGTTGTTTGCAGGTCGTTTTATTGATAAATTAGGTACAAAAAAAGGCTATGCTTGGGCTATCGCTTTTTGGTCGGCAGCTGCCATGATACACGCTTTGTGCGGTTTAGCTACCGAATGGTGGACAGGCATACCCGATGCAAAGGGATTGACCGACGCCACAGGACCTATCGTTGCTACTATTTCGATGGTAAGTGTGGTTATGTTCGTTATTGCCCGTATTTTATTGGCTTTTGGCGAGTCGGCTAACTTTCCGGCTGCTATTAAAGCCACTGCCGAATACTTCCCAAAACGCGACCGTGCTTTTGCCACAGGAGTGTTTAACTCAGGTGCCAATGTAGGTGCTATTTTAGCTCCACTTACAGTACCATTCATGGCCAAAGCATGGGGTTGGGAATCGGCATTTTTGGTGATTGGTGCTGTAGGTTTTTTATGGTTAGCGGCATGGTTAATACTCTACAAACCAATTGATGAAAATTCGATGGTAAATGCTGCTGAAAAAGCGTATATCAACCAAGATGAAGCAGCTGACAAAGTAGTTGTTGACGAAACAGTTAAAGTTAAAAAAATGAGCTTTAAACAAGCATTTAAGTTTAAACAAACTTGGGCATTTGCTTTTGGAAAATTTATGACTGATGGTGTTTGGTGGTTCTTTTTATTCTGGACACCAGCCTATTTAAAAGCTGAGTATGGCATGCAACCCGATCAAATAGCTTTCCCTATCGGAATGCTTTATACCATCACCGTTTTCGGTTCGGTATTTGGGGGTAAATTTCCTACTTATTTTATCAACAAAGGGATGAATCCTTATGCTGGTCGTATGCGCGCCATGATGATTATTGCATTTTTCCCATTATTGGTATTATTAGCACAACCATTTGGCCACATCGCAGCATTGGGTAACTATGCATTTTGGGTACCTGTATTGCTAATTGGCATCGGGGGATCAGCACACCAAGCATGGTCGGCAAATATTTTTACCACTGTAGGCGATATGTTTCCAAAATCGGCAGTAGCAACTATTGTAGGTATTGGTGGTATGGCTGGCGGATTAGGTTCTTTTATTATCAACAAAGGAAGCGGTATGCTTTTTGATTATAGCTTAGCCACATGGGGTAGTAAAACACCAGGATACACAATGATTTTTGCTTTTTGTGCCGTAGCTTACCTCATAGGTTGGATGGTGATGAAAACATTGGTTCCCAAATATAAGCCAATTTTAATTGACTAATAAGTAGAATTAAAGCGTAAAGAAAATTACGGCTGATTTGCCTCCAAAGAGTTGGCAAATTTAATTGTAATATATAAAAGGACTGAGTTCGGAACATAACCGCATTCAGTCCTTTTAGTTTAAAACAGGCTAAGTTATTAAAAAAATTAGGTAGTATTGAACCAAAACTGAGGTTAAATCACTACTTTTGTGCGAAAGCTTGAAATTAATAATTTATATTATAATTAATTGTAAATCAACTACAAATACAAAAGCCTTATAGTCTTCACCAACTAATTTCTCAGATATTTTATTGATAATAAGCTTATTATATCTAAATACGATTATAGACATATAATTTATTTATAATTCTATTTTAAAACTTGTAACTCGTAACTAACTCAACCATGTCCGACAAAGGAAATATACAAATAAAGTGTGCACGTGTACACAACCTCAAAAACATCGATGTAGAAATACCCCGCAACAAGCTCGTTGTGATCACCGGCTTGTCAGGCTCAGGTAAATCATCCTTAGCTTTCGACACGCTTTATGCCGAAGGACAACGCCGTTACGTGGAGAGTCTTTCGTCCTATGCCCGTCAGTTCTTGGGCCGTATGAGTAAGCCCGAGGTGGATTATATCAAAGGCATTCCGCCTGCCATTGCTATCGAACAAAAGGTAAACACCCGCAACCCACGCTCCACTGTCGGCACATCCACCGAAATTTACGAGTACATCAAATTACTCTTTGCCCGCATCGGCAAAACCTATTCGCCCATCAGTGGTGCATTGGTCAAAAAACACGAGGCCGACGATGTGGTGCAAGCCGCTCTTACTTACCCCGACGACACGCGCCTGCTTGTGTTGGCACCTGTGGTTCCATCCTCCGACCGCACGCTCAAAGGCGAACTACAGAACCTCATGATGCAAGGCTTTAGCCGTGTGGAAATGAATGGCGACATTGTGCGCATTCAGGAAGCTATTGATAACGATCAGGCTTTGGCGCTAAACCCAAGCATTTCGCTGGTGATCGACCGACTCACTGTCGACCGCTCACAAACGGGCATCAGTCGCCTTACCGACTCTGTGGAAACGGCCTTTTTCGAAGGTCGTGGAAATTGTATTTTATCTATTGCAGACACTACCCCCCTCTCCTCAAGGAGAGGGGCTGGGGGTGAGGTGGAATCTCAAAATGTTAGATTAAGCTTTTCTAAAAGCTTCGAGGCCGATGGCATGCAGTTCGAAATCCCCACCGTACATACCTTTAGTTTTAACAGTCCGCTCGGTGCTTGCCCTACCTGCGAAGGTTTTGGTCGTGTTATTGGTGTCGACGAGGATTTGGTTATCCCCAACAAAGGCTTGTCAATTTTCGAAGATGCAGTTATGTGCTGGCGTGGCGAGGTGATGGGCGAGTACAAAAAGCAGCTTATTCGCGTTGCCGATAAGTTTAATTTTCCCATTCACAAACCTTTTTTCGAGCTTACCGACGCTCAGCGTGAGCTGTTGTGGACAGGCAATCAGTATTTCGAAGGACTCAATGCCTTTTTCAAAATGCTCGAAGAAAATCAGTATAAAATTCAATACCGTGTTATGTTAGCGCGTTATCGTGGCAAAACCGTTTGCCCCGATTGCAAAGGCAGTCGCCTCAAAAAAGAAGCGTCCTACATCAAAGTAGATGGTAAATCCATTTCCGAATTGGTATTGCTGCCCATTACCGAACTAAAAGCCTTTTTCGATCAAATCCAGCTCGACGAAACCGACGCCGCCGTAGCCAAACGTCTGCTTCTCGAAATCAACAGTCGCATTCAGTTTCTGCTCGATGTCGGTTTGGGCTACCTCACTCTCAACCGCCTTTCCAACACCCTTTCGGGTGGCGAAAGTCAGCGCATCAACCTCGCCACCTCCCTTGGTAGCAGCTTGGTAGGCTCGCTTTATATTCTCGACGAGCCCAGTATTGGACTGCACTCGCGCGAT
>JAGNPC010000113.1 GCA_017989795.1 Paludibacter sp.
TTGGTCAAGCGCATTTCTTACGTGGTTTATTCTTATTTCATGCCGTAAATTTATTTAAAAGTGTACCACTACCACTTACTACTGATGTGTACCACTCACAAAAATCGCAAGACGAGGGTTGGATGCAAGTAAAAGCCGATTTGACAAAAGCTGCTGAATTGCTGCCTGTGTCATACACAAATGTGGTTGGTTTAGATGCCTCACAGGTAGGACGTGCCACTAAAGGGGCGGCATTGGCTTATTTAGGTAAAGCGCAACTCTTTACAAAAGATTTTGCGAATGCTAAAATTACATTCAAAAAAGTAATTGATTTGGGCGTTTATTCGCTTGTTAGCAACTACAGAGACAACTTTACGGTGAATAACGAAAACAATTCAGAGTCACTTTTCGAAGTACAGTTCAGTCGTGATGCTGGTGGTGTAGATTTAGGTTGGGGAGGCGCTCCAGCATCGGCATGGGGAAAAACCTCAGCACGTGCTATTACCTACGGTCCTCGTGGATTTGGGTGGACAGACGTGCAACCTACATGGGCTTTGTTTAATGATTACCAAATTGAAAAAACAGTTAGTGGTGCTACCGACCCTCGTTTAGATGCTACAATCTTGTACAATAAACCTGGTGGCATGTCACTCTATGGTCAGGATTTTGCAACTTTCTATGCTGGTAATGCTGCCGATTTAAATGATTTGTTCTGTCGTAAATACCAAAACTCCGATGGCGAATACGCCAACGAATACGATTGGAGATCAGGCATTAACGAACGCTTATTGCGCTATGCGGATGTAATATTGATGTATGCCGAGTGTTTAAACGAAACTTCTGCTACTGCCGAAGCATATACCTGGATTCAGAAAGTACGCGACCGTGTTGGCTTACCTAATTTGTTGACAAAAAAACCAGGCATGACCCAAGCGCAAATGCGCGATCAAATTGCACACGAGCGTTTCCTTGAATTTCCTCTCGAAGGACACCGATTCGACGATATTCGTCGCTGGGGTTGGTTGCAAGATGCTAGTAAACTGGCCTGGTTAAAAGCCAGAGATGCAGAGTTTGATACCTATAAAGCTGGACGTGAATACTTCCCTATTCCGCAAGTAGAAATGGATAACAATACCGGAATGACTCAAAACGACGGTTATTAATTACAAAACAATTACGCCTGCATGTGATTCCGCTTTTTTTGAATAAAATCGGATTACATGCAGGCGTTTTTTTATACTTTTAAAAATATGTATTTAGCTCAACGTATTCATTTTGTAGCACTTATAGTATTTGTTTTTGGGGCAATAAATGCTTTTGGCCAACATAAAACGCAGGTGCACGACCCCGTGCTGATAAAGCAGCAAAACACTTATTATATTTTCAATACCGGATGGGGTATTGGCGTTCTTTCGTCGACCGATTTTAAAAACTGGAAAAAAGAAAAGCCTGTTTTTGAACAACCGCCACAATGGGCCGTCGATTCGGTACCAGGGTTTAATGGTCATATTTGGGCTCCAGATATTTCGTATTTCAACGGTGCGTATTATTTGTATTACTCCATATCGGCTTTTGGTAAAAACACTTCGTGCATTGGCCTAGCAACCAACAAAACGCTCAACCCATCCGACCCCGATTTTGCTTGGGTCGATCATGGGTTAGTTATTCAATCTATTCCCGGCAAAACCAACTGGAACGCCATTGATCCAAATCTGATTGTGGATAAAAACCAAGTGCCTTATTTGAGCTTTGGTTCGTTTTGGGATGGCTTGAAAATAGTGCGCCTTACACCCGATGCCAAAAAAGTGGACGAGGATATAGCACAAATACCAACTATTGCATCGCGAAAATCGAAACCCGACATGCCTAATCCTCCTGCTGTCGACGATAATCCGGTTGATGCTGGCGGAAATGCTATTGAAGCACCTTTTATTTTTAAACACAAAAAGTATTACTATCTTTTTGCATCGGTCGATTATTGCTGTAAAGGCCCCAAAAGCACTTACAAAATGATTGTAGGTCGTTCAAAAGCGGTTACTGGACCTTATGTCGATAAGGCTGGTGTTAAAATGCGAAATGGTGGCGGCACATTGCTCTTACAAGGCGACGAGAACTGGTATGGCGTAGGGCACAATGCAGTGACGCAGGTTGATGGCACCGACTACCTGCTGTATCATGGCTACGATGCGCACGACGAAGGAAAAGCCAAGCTACAAATAGCTCGGCTTAAATGGGATAAAAAAGGATGGCCGCAAGTAGAGTTTTAATGTAGCTTATCCGAGAATCGGAAATAGTCAAAGTCGGCATAACCGCCTGGATTCTTTGATGAATAGTTGTACAATCCAAAACGGTATCCCATAAAATGTTCTATCAGCGTATATTCCATTTTTAGCGAGCTACCTATCTCATGCCATTTCTTTCCATCTAAACTATAGAAGAAATTTGCTACATCAATTTTATTACGGAAATCGCATTCAATTTTTAAAAATACTGTATTTTTTGAAAAAGGAATGTGCTGTAATTCAGTTGGTGTATCTGTTTTATTACTAACCATGTAAAGGTATTTTTGCTTGCCAATTACCTTTACGCCTACCAAACCAAATTTGCGTTGCAAAGCTGCTAATCCGGCATAATCACCATCGCGTAAATTCGAAACATCGAGCTTTGTAATACCCGCGCATACAGGTCCGAAAGTGCGTTGCGTCAGCGTATTGCGCGACTGAAGAAACAGGCTGTCGATGCGACCTGTTTTAAGGCGTAAATAGCCTGGGCGTTCACTTACCGACCACAATTTATTGTCCGGATTATGATTCCATTGCCAAACCAGTGGCAAAGCCGCCTCGCCTTTTTTTCGTGTAAATTCATCGTTGTTAACTAGTCCTGGCAGCAAACTTTTATTTGTTGCTAAGTCCAATTTTTCGGGCACTTTTCCGTTTACGCCCATCACAGGCCATCCATCTACCCACTGCATAGGCACTAAAAAAGGAATACGCCCCAATGCGCCATGATCTTGAAATAAATATGCAAACCATCTGCCATCAGGCATGTCTATCACGCCACCTTGTGCCACACCTTTATCTTGCAATGCAATACGGCCTTCCCAAGGGCCCGCTAAATTTGTAGCTCTGTGTACCAATACTGTGCGCATAGCTCCCTGAGGCCACGAAATATTAAATAAATAATACATCCCATCATGTTTAAATAGTTGTGAACCTTCAGCTTTAAGCATATTGGGCTCCGTGGGCGCACTGGCATTTTCGATAAGTACACGCTCGCTACCAGCTATTGTACCCGACAAATCGGCCTTCAGTGCAACGATGTTCATTTTACCTGCACCATAAATCAAATATGCTCGTCCATCATCTTCAAAATGAAGTGTATGATCATGGTAAGCTGGACTAAATGAAATTTCGGACCACTCGTTTTTTTCAATATTATCAGTATAATAAATATAGGTTTTGTTGGTGGTGCTTGCAAAAGTACTTACATAATACCGACCCTTATGATAGCGCAAACTGCTTGCCCACGAACCTCTACCATAGTTGCTTTTGCCCTTGGTAAGATTTAGTTCATCCATATCACCCAAGCTTTTACTAGCATACGATACCAACTCCCAGTTGACCAAATCATTCGATTTCATGATCGGAACTCCAGGACTTAAATGCATGGTAGTGCTCGACATATAAAAGGTTTCACCCGAGCGTATGATGGAAATATCGGGCACATCGGAAAAGATAATTGGGTTAGTAGCTTGTTGGGTATAAACCGTTAAATACCCAAATAACATGGCGAGTAATGCTACTCGCTTCATTTCTTTTTTCATTTTGAAATACATTTAAATTTTGATGGTTGATTCATGTAAAATAATTTATGAACATCACAAAATTACGGTATTTACAACTTTTCAAAGTGTTCGTATGCATAATAATGGTGCATAGACTTGTATGTTTGGCTGTGTTGACGTTTTAATACTATTAGTGTGGGTTTGATTAATGCGTAGGCACGCAAACCATTGCGCAACACCACCACTCGTCGCATAAGGCGTAATCAAAAATTGCAAGTGCAAACAAACAGTACAACTTCTGAAAAAAAATACTACGGAGTAAATAAAATAAGGAATATACTTTCATAATGTAAAATAAAATTGTACTTTTGCTGTCGGTATTAGTTTTTTAAGGTATTTATCGTGTCATTACGACACAAAATTCAGAAGCGGCGATGAATGCAGATTGTAAATTCAACTCACCCAATTGCTATGGCACCAAGGAACTTGAAGTTTTGTTGGAGCTTAGCTATTTACTCAGCAACCGCGAGATTGACCTCGATGAGGTATTGCGCATTATGGCGCAGCACATGGGTGGCGAACGAATCATTGCGACGCTTATTAATCGCGAATCGGCTTCGATAGTTATTGAAGGTTCGTTTGGTATTGCTGACACGGATCGAAGTAAAACTGTTTATCAGCCTGGAAAAGGCATTATTGGCAGAGTAGTTGACACGGGCGAACCGGTATTGATAAAAAAAATTGCCGACTCGAAGGATTTCTTGAATCTCACCAAAGCTCCAACGCAAATTGAAGGTAGCGATGTGTCGTTTATGTGCGTGCCTATACGTTACAAAGACAGCACAATAGGCACTGTGAGCATGCACAAGGTGTACAAAGGCGTTTACTCCTACGATTACGACATGCGTTTGCTCAAGATTGTTGGCTCCATGATTGGGCGCACCATGCGCCGACGACAGGAGTATGCCGAGGAAATGGAGCTGCTTCGCGCCGAAAATCAAAGTCTGCGCGGCGAACTACACAGCCGTATCCTTCCCGAAAAAATTAAAGGAAACTCAAGCAAAATGAACGAGGTTTTTCGCCTCATTGAGAGCGTGGCAGCAACCGATGCTACTGTACTTATACGTGGCGAAAGTGGTGTGGGTAAGGAACTTATAGCCGATGCCATTCACTTTAACAGCCATCGTAAAACAAAACCATTTATTAAGGTAAACTGTGCTGCTTTACCCGAAAATTTGATTGAAAGTGAGCTTTTTGGTCACGAAAAAGGGTCGTTTACGGGTGCTAGCAATACACGTATAGGCCGTTTTGAAGCTGCTAACGGCGGTACAATCTTTTTGGATGAGTTTGGAGATATTCCTCCTTCAACGCAAGTTAAATTGCTCCGTGTACTACAAGAGCGTGAAATAGAGCGCATTGGAAGCACTAAGCCCATTAAGGTGGATGTACGTATAGTGTGCGCTACCAATCGTAATTTGGAGGAATTGATAACCAACGATAAGTTTCGTGAGGATTTGTACTATCGTATCAATGTATTTCCAATTTATATCCCTGCATTGCGTGAGCGTATTAATGATATTCCTATTTTGACCGATTTTTTTATTGAGAAATTCAATAAGCGACATGGTAAAAACATCAAGCGCATTACTTCATCGGCTATTGATACCTTGATGGTGTACCACTGGCCAGGCAATATACGTGAGCTCGAAAACTGCATTGAGCGTGCTTGTATCCTAAGTGTGGACAATGTGTTGCGATCGAATAACCTCCCCGCATCGCTCCAAACAGCCGAAGGAACAAAAACCATGCAGAGCGGAACCCTCGATATTATTATTGCTAAAATTGAAAAACAAATTATTATTGATGCCCTAACAGCTACTAAAGGAAATGCGGCAAAAGCAGCCGAACAACTTGGCATAACAGAGCGCATGATGGGTATTCGTACCAAAAAGTACGATATTGATCCCAAAAGATATAAGCCAACAGCATCTTAAAAATGGAATTATATGAAGGCACTAAAACATACTATTACGTTCGAGAAATGTGATTTTGAAAATCCAGAACATCTCAATGCGCTGGTAGAACTAACAAACCATTATATGGCCGACCCGATGGGTGGAGCAACAGCACATAACAAACTGCAACAGCTTCGGTTAGTGGATGGATTGGCAAATCACCCTACTGCTGAAATTTATTTTGCCGTTGAAGATTGTAAGGCTGTAGGCATGGCTACTTGTTTTGTCAATTTCTCTACCTTCAATATCAAGCCCTATCTCTATATTCACGATTTTGTGGTACACAGTGCCGTGCGTGGAAAGGGAATTAGTAAGGCTTTGCTTGCGTATTTAATCGATTTATCGACCGAGCGCGGCTACTGCAAACTAACCCTCGAAGTGCGTACCGATAACAAAATTGCAAAATCGCTTTATGCGCGTATGGGTTTCGAAGCTTGCGAACCTGAAATGCTTTTTTGGACTAAAAAAATTGTATAATATGAGAATTGCATTGCCAACAATAGATACAAATACAAATAAGAATGTATTAGCGGGTGGCTTGCATGCCAACGGGAGTATTTGTTTGTACGATACGGAACTTAAAATGGGAAGTTGGCTACATACTAGTGAGCTAGCTGCCAATATGGGCGATTTGCTTCCTGCGCTGGAAGCCCAAACCGTAACAGCTGTCATTGCTGAAAACATGCACCCCATGGCGCTTAAAATCTTGGTAAACAAAGGATTTAGTGTATATAAAGCACAGGGTAATGAGCTGGAATTAAATATTGAATTATTTGAAAAGCAAGAGCTAGTATGTTACAGTCACGAAGCAGCCA
>JAGNPC010000114.1 GCA_017989795.1 Paludibacter sp.
GTACACCACCAATAATACCACCCAAAGCAATAGCCTTAATCTTCCCTAATTTATCTTTTTTAAGAGGTAAAATCGGCTCATCAATAAGTTGTACAATAGGAGTTTCTCGCGCCATATCGAGCTTCAATGTTTCGAGATTTTTAAGTATCTCAGCATAAACAGTACCATAGAGCTTGGCATCACTTTCTTGCTTGAGACGTGGCACAGCTGCAGTTTGCAAGGCAGGGTTTATGTTGATAGTGGAAATAGCTGCCCCCTTATACATGGCCGATTCGTAAAGACCTTTTACCGAGTCGGCCTTGGCTTGCATCATTTCAATATTACTACGGCTTTGAGCGGTTTTTGTTTCGCGATAAAACTCGTATGTTTGCTGCATTAGAATTTCGACAAATTGCTTTGAAAAAAATTCATTTTTACTAGTAAATTCTAAATATACTATGCTTACTTTTTTATCCTTACGTGCTACTCGAAGAGCCTGTTTTTTGAGGAACCCTTCGTAAACATCTATCAGCACACTATCCTGCACGCGGTTAAAATCGGAACGTGCTTGTCCTACAGGATAAACAAGTTCGCGCAACAATTTATTTTTTTTGTTTTTTTGAAACTTCTCACGAAGCTCCGAAAAATCAAGATATACATCCATCAATGTTTGCTTTTTACCCTGATACTCCACAGGGCTAAGCAAGGTAAGCTCCACTGCTTTGCGTGATTTAATTATTTCGAGTAAATTATCGCCACTAAAGGCGCCATTGCTACCACCGCCCATTAAACCAGCAAATCCGAAGCTAGAGGCTAAATCGGCTAAGCCACCGCCACCCGACGATTTTTCGACCAAGGCAAATGAAAGCTTTGCAGTATAAGTTGGCTTCACTAAAAACGATGCTATCAAACCAATGGCAGCACCACCAAAACCAACGATGCAAATAAGAACCCATTTCGAAAGCAAGTAACGATAGTATTTTTGAACGATTGAAATAAGCTCTGATAACGAAATTTCGGTTGTTACGGCTGGCTTATTTTGCTCCTGATTATTCATATAGATGATGGCTTATTTTTTAATAATTGAGTAAATTAAGGCTGCCGACGAGGTAATGGTTGAAAGAATAGATATTGTTTCGCCTGTCGACATTTTCTGAGTAATATCCATTTGTTTACGCGGTACAAGTATCTGAGTACCTGGAGTTATATTTGGATAAAACTTCATACCTAAAAAGCTTTTGGTGCTTTTGGATGTTCCATTAGGATACAATACAAAAATACTTTTGCGCAAAGCTTTGGATGTAGTTCCACCAGCATTACTTACGTAGTCTTTTAAACTCAAATTTGTATCGAAACGTACATAGGTTGGTAAAAATACTTCTCCCATTACACGTACGGTTTGCAATTGCTTTGGAATATAAATTAAGTCACCCTCCTCTAAATAGATATCATGTTTACCATGAGGATTTTGCATAATCTCATTTAAGTTAATACCAACTAAACCTTCAACAGTATTAATTTCATTTACAATATCTCCACCATTGAGTTTATTTTGAAGCGAATCGATTTTATCCATTCCATTCTCATCTTTTAAACTTAATTCTTCAAGCATTTTAGCATCTAAATTATTTGACTTTTTGGCAAGTTGACTTTGAGCGGCTCCCATTAAAAAGCCATTCATACGAACTTGAGCATCGTCGAGTTTAGGATTACGTATAAGAAATGCCCCTGTACTGTATGCGTACTTAGTAAAACCGCCCGAACGTTTAATTAGATCGGAAATGTATTCGGTTTTAGAAGTTAGGTTATAGTCGCCCGGACGAGCAATTTCACCCTCAATACGCACCATACGTATGGATTCAAAACCCGAAATACGACGAACTACTACCCTATCGCCATTTTGAAGTACAAAAGCAGCATCCGAAGACTCAAAATTTAAGTCTTTATCGATTTTAAATTTACGAGTAATTGATTTTTCACCCGAGTTAGCTAATAATTTACCATCTTTAACCATACGTACAAGTTCAATAGAGTCCGTTGCAGCGGCTTCGGTAAATCCATTGGCTTGTAAAATCAAATCCATCAATGTCATATTTTCAACAAAAACAAAATTACCTGGCTCTTTCACTTCGCCCGATATGGAAACCTGAAAATCTTCACGTTGTTCGAGTACGCTTTTAATCACTACTTTATCATCGCGTTTTAATAAAATATCGTCCACTTTTCCAGTAAGCACATCACCTAATCGGAAGTTAATCATTTCTGGTACTTGGTTATCGCGCTTGCGGTAGATAACGGCCATATTCATAAAAGCCTCTTCTTTAAGACCCGATGCGTTACGTATTAACTGCGAAACAGTTAAACCATCATTAAAGGCATAGATTCCAGGGCGAACCACAGCGCCTTTAATCTCTAATCGATTGCTATACTTTTCGGTTATTGTAGAGAAAAAATAATCGTCGCCAGGCATTAATTTAAAGTTTTTATAATCTGCCATTTTCACATCCATCACTTGCTTTTGGTTATTCACCACACGCACAACGGTAGCTAACTGTGTAAAAGCACTGTCGGTAAACCCACCCGCATGACGCAATAAATCGCTCAACACTTCACCTTCAACCCCTTCGAAACGACCTATATTTTTCACAGCACCACGAAGTGTAATTCTATTTATATAAGGTTCAACTTTAATAACATCATCATCGTGTAATAATACATTATTTGCTAACACACCATCAGTTAAGAACTTATAAATATCTAATTTAGCTATCTGTTTACCATTACGTATTACTTTTACTTGGCGCATGCTTCCCATTTCGTTCGGACCACCACAAGCATAAAGCGCATTAAATGCGGTAGCTAATGATGGTAAAGTATACGTTCCAGGGTGTGTAACATGACCTATGATTGTAACACGTATGCTACGTATATTTCCGAGTGCGATATTGATACGAGTTTGGCCCGCAGCAATGCCTGGATAAACCTTTGATACCTCCGATTTTATATTTCGTGTAGCAGCATCCATCGAAAGACCTGCAACACGTACTGGGCCTACATTGGGTATACGTATTGTACCCTCGGGTGACACTTTTAATTTGTAATTGGCCTCGTATAGGCCAGATACATCCACCAATACTTCGTCGTAAGCACCCAACACATAGTTGGTAGGAGTTGCAATATTGAGTTTGGGTTCAAAATTTAGTTTTTGAGATGAAAACAAGTACGTTCCAAAAACTGGAAGTTCTGTTTTTTTTGTGTTTATAAATTTAGACTTTTGCTTTTTATTTGATTTTGATTTTGAATCAATACTATTTTCGGCCTCTTCATCATTCTCTGTATCAATGGAATCAACATTGAGTTTACGATCTTCGTAGGTAGAAATTTTACTTGTTCCTGCAGCTGTACCTCCTTTGGTCGACATATACTGTTTGTACATTTCGAGTTGCTCGGGCGACAATTTAGAAGCATCAACCTTATTTAAATCCTGTGAAAGAAGAATGGTACAAAAAAATGCGAAGGCAAATAATAGATAGTGTTTCATTATATATGAATGCTAAATTAAAAATAAGTTAAATATATATTGGAACGTATATTTAACTGTATTATTGCAAAATGGTTAAAAAAATGCTAAATTAAGATTTTATTAAACTAGATTATAAGCGGCTATCCACCCAACGGCGATCTACTACCGCTTTGGCATCGAACACCACTGCACCTGCTTGGTGATAAGCTTCAAAATCAAAAGTTTTAAACTCATCGTGAGCTACGGCAAGTAAAACAGCTTGATAATTAACCGATTTATCTAATTCAGAAACGATAGTTACGCCATATTCGTGTTTCACTTCAGCGGCAATAGCCCAAGGATCATAAATAGCAACCTTACAACCAAATTCACAGAGTTCATTGTAAATATCCACTACTTTGGTATTACGTATATCCGGACAGTTTTCTTTAAACGTAACTCCCAAAATAAGGACATTAGAACCTTTGATGGTTTGGCCTTTGTGAATCATTAGCTTAAGTAATTTATTGGCAATAAAAGGAGCTATCGAATTATTTACGTGGCGACCCGATAGAATGACCTGTGGCACATAGCCTAACGATTCCGCTTTGCTAGCCAAATAATACGGATCAACACTAATACAGTGCCCACCAACTAATCCTGGGCGATATTTTAAGAAATTCCATTTGGTACCAGCCGCTTCGAGCACATCGTTGGTATCAATGCCTACTTTATCAAAAATGGGTGCCAGTTCATTCACAAATGAGATATTAACATCGCGTTGAGCATTTTCAATAATTTTTGAAGCTTCGGCCACTTTAATACTGGGTGCTTTGTGCGTACCTGCCGTAATAATGGAAGCATAAAGTGCGTCAACCATATCGGCAATTTGCGGCGTTGAGCCTGAAGTAACTTTCATTATGCGGGTAAGTGTATTCACTTTATCGCCCGGATTAATGCGCTCAGGACTATATCCTGCAAAGAAATCGACATTAAACTTCAATCCTGATATTTTCTCAATTACCGGCACACAGTCCTCCTCGGTACAACCTGGGTAAGTAGTTGATTCATAAATCACAATATCACCTTTATTAATTACCCTACCAAGCATTTCGGAAGCTTTGATAAGTGGTAATAAATCGGGCATATTAAACTTATTGATTGGCGTAGGAACTGTAACAATAAATACATTGTAGTCTTTTAAATCAGTTTCAACCGACGAAAACGACAAACCCAAATCGGGTTGCTTTTGACGCAAAGTAGTAGATTCCAAAAGCCCCTCGAGATCGGCCTCGAGCGTATGATCCACACCACTTTGAAGCTCCTCTACACGCTGACAGTTAATGTCATAACCCATCACTTTATATTTCTTACCAAATTCAATGGCTAGTGGTAAACCCACATAACCTAGGCCAATAACGGCAATTTTGAAATTCTGCATATTGCTGGTAGTTTATTGTAATTTTAAAATTTTAACGCACAAAGATACAAAAAACATTGAATGCTCAATTGCAGAAACAGGCATTACAATAAGAAAAAAACATATATTTGTACTACAAAAACAATTAAATAACAAAGTATGGAATATTTTCCCGTTGTAAATGAACAAGGACAGGTTTTATCGAAAGCCAGTAGAACGGAATGCCACTCGGGTAGTTTTTTGTTGCACCCCGTGGTTCACCTGCATGTTTTAAACTCGCAAGGAGCCATTTACCTTCAAAAACGTGCCGACACCAAAGATATTCAACCCGGAAAGTGGGATACGTCGGTAGGTGGACACGTGGATTATGGCGAAGAGGTAGAAACAGCGCTTTTCAGAGAGGTGCGCGAAGAGCTTGGAATTGAAAATTTTGAGCCTACATTTATGATTCGTTATAAATTTACATCCACGCAAGAAGCCGAACTTGTACATAGTTTTTATTGTGTTTATGATGGTCTTATTAAACCTGACCCCATCGAAATATCGGAAGGAAAATTTTGGAGTTTCGATGAGGTATATCATCAGCTAGGAAAAAACGTTTTCACACCTAACTTTGAGAGCGAATTAAAAATGCTTCTTGAAAAAAAATTATTGCCATTAAAATAAAAAAAAGATTAAATCAGCATCAGCCAATCTAATCTTTTTATATCAAGTTTTGTGGAGATTATCGGACTCGAACCGATCACCTTAACACTGCCAGTGTTACGCTCTAGCCAGATGAGCTAAACCCCCATGCTTGATTTTGAAATTGCAGTGCAAAGATAAGTAAGTTTTGGAAATTAGTTGTATTTTTGTTGAAAAAAAAATAATATTTTATGCTGATTTTTAATACAACCTATAAAGTATCGAGCCATATAGCCAACAAATGGCTTGTTTGGATGCAAGAACAACACATTCCCTTTATGCTAAGTTATAAGGATTTTAGCATGCCTCAAATAGCAAAAATCGTGGGTAGTGAAGATGAACATGGAGTATCCTACTCCGTTCAATTTCAGATAGAAAACATGGATAAACTTACTACTTGGCACCGCCAAAATGCAACTGAATTTCAAACTAGTTTTCAAAAAGCTTTCGGCACCGAAGTGCAGTTTTTTTCGACCGTACTCGAAATTATTGATTAATGGAAAAAGAATTAATTATTTTGGGTATTGACCCAGGAACAACCATTATGGGCTACGGATTACTGCTCGTAAAAGGCAATAAAACGGAAATGTTGGCCATGGGCGTTCTCGATTTAAAGAAATATACGGATCATTACCTTAAATTACAACGCATTTTTGCACGCACTTTATCACTTATTGATGAATATCACCCCGATTGCATGGCCATTGAAGCACCTTTTTTTGGTAAAAACGTACAGTCGATGCTCAAACTGGGACGAGCACAAGGGGTGGCTATGTCGGCTGCACTGTATCGCGACATACCCATAACGGAGTACGCGCCATTAAAAATTAAGATGGCAATTACAGGAAGTGGTAGCGCGTCCAAAGAACAAGTGGCCGATATGCTCCGACGGTATCTGAAAATTCCCGAAGAGCAAATGTTACCACAACTGGAT
>JAGNPC010000115.1 GCA_017989795.1 Paludibacter sp.
CAAGTGATTTCCATACTAATCCAGCGTTAGTACCAATTTTTTCGTTCAACATACAAATTTTATTTTAAGTAATTAATAGTAAATAGGCCGTAAAGTTAATGATTTATGTTAATAAATATAGCATTTGCTGAACTTAATTCCATTATTTTGTTTTTCTGAATTGTTTTTGTTGGTTGAAATTTCAAACCTGTAACATTTTAGTCTGTGTTTATTTTTTTTGGTCTAAAATGTTTGGTTGTACTCTAAGTTTTTTTATATGTGTATATAATTCATGGCAATCTATTGCAAATAGTTTGGCGCTGTTTTGCTCTAATTCAGTTTTTGTTCGAAATCCCCACAAAACCCCTACAAAGTCAACATTTGCATTTCGTGCAGTAGAAGCATCAACTCCCGAATCGCCAACGTATAAAACTTCGTTGTTTTCAACTCCAGCTTTATTAATTATTTCATTCAGTATCGTTGGGTCTGGTTTTGTTGCAAAGCCTTCGCGTTGTCCTAAAACTTCAAAGAAGGAGATTGTTGGGAAATATTTTTTCGAAAGGGCAACTGTAGCTTCGTGAAATTTGTTTGAAGCAATCGCAATTTTGAAATTTTCTGACTGAAGTGTCGATAAAAGTGTTTCAATCCCTTCGTATGGAGTTGTTTTATCTTCAGAGTGTAGATTGTAGTGTTTTATAAATTCCTGTTTAAGTTTTTCAACTTGATCAGTGGTTTGTAAATTTTCGGGTAGTGCTCTTTCTATTAACTTATTTACTCCATTTCCAATAAATAATTTATATGAATTTACTGGGTGTGTGGGTAGATTGTATCGTTGTAAAGTATAATTTACGCTGTTTGCTAAATCTTCGATAGAATTTAATAGTGTTCCATCAAGGTCGAAAATAATTAATTTATACATTATTGCTTGATATTTATGAAAATACGTTATAATTGGCAAAGGTACAATATTTGTCCGTAATTTTTTGTATTTTTGTCAGCCTTGCTTGTGAAGCTATTATAATTTTTGAAGTTCGTTTCGAAGTAATGTATCTAATATTTATAAAATCATAATTTACAAGTATGCCTAAAGTATCAATAATTGCCGCAGTTTCTGATAATTTTGTTATCGGAAAATTCAATAAATTGCCTTGGCATTTGCCAGCAGATTTAAAGCATTTTAAAATGCTAACAACGGGTGCAGCCGTGGTCATGGGTAAACGTACGTTCGAGAGCCTCCCAAATGGACCACTTCCCAATCGCAAAAACATAATTGTTACTTCAATGCTAAGTGATGGAGTATGCGAAGGTTTTTACGAAGTTGAATCAATAGAAGAAGCTTTAGTACTTTGTGATAAAGAAGAAATGATCTATATAATTGGTGGTGGTTCTGTTTATAAACAAACTATTGACATAGTAGATGTGCTTTATATCACATGGGTACATGCCGAAATATGTGGTGATGCTTTTTTTCCAGATGTTGATTTTTCAAAATGGCGTGAGGTGAGTCGTGAAGATTTTGATAAGGACGATAAAAATCAATATCCTTACTCTTTTGTAACGTACGAACGAAATTAAATTGTCAGTAATAATGGTTAAAAAGCCACAATCTTTAAATAGATTGTGGCTTTTTATTATGAAATGCTTTTGCAAACCTATCAAAATGTTTATCTTTGTGTTGAATAAAACAATAAAAGAAACATACAATATGAGTTATTTATTTAAACCAGCGAACTATAAGCCGTTGCTTGATTTGCAACAAACTGAGCTTGGTATTTCAAAAATTAAAGATTTTTTTCAAGCTAACCTTTCGTCAGAATTGCGTTTACGTAGAGTGACGGCACCTCTTTTTGTGTTAAGAGGAACTGGTATTAACGATGATTTGAATGGTACTGAACGTGCTGTTAATTTCCCAATTATGGATATGGGTGATGCTCGTGCTGAAGTTGTGCACTCATTGGCTAAATGGAAACGTTTAACGTTGGCTGATTATGGCATTGAAAATGGGTATGGTATTTATACCGACATGAATGCTATACGTGCTGATGAAGAGTTGGGTAACCTACATTCACTTTATGTTGATCAGTGGGATTGGGAGCGTGTGATGACGGCTGAAGAGCGAAATGTGGATTTTTTGAAAAGTGTAGTTCGTAAGATTTATGCTTCGTTTTTAAGAACTGAGTACTTGGTTTCTGAAAGCTTTCCACAAATTAAACCTTGTTTGCCAGCAGAAATTACATTTATTCATGCTGAGGAGTTGCGTTTGTTGTATCCTGATTTGAGTTCTAAAGAGCGTGAAACTGCTTTTGTGAAAGAACACAAAGCGGTGTTTGTAATTGGTATAGGTGGTAAATTGGGTGACGGTGAGAAGCACGATGGTAGAGCGCCTGATTACGATGATTGGTCGACTATTGCTGAGGGTGGTCTTCCTGGGTTAAATGGCGATATTTTGCTTTGGAACCCTGTTCTTGAGTTGGCATTCGAAGTTTCATCTATGGGGATACGTGTTGATAAAACGGCTCTTTTACGTCAATTGGACTTGGAGGGTAAGAATGAGCGTTTAGAGATGTATTTCCACAAACGCCTTGTTGATGGTAGTTTGCCACTTTCGGTTGGTGGTGGTATCGGCCAGTCGCGTTTGTGTATGTTCTTTTTGCGTAAAGCGCATATTGGCGAGATTCAAGCTAGCTTATGGCCAGAGGAGATGAGAACTGAGTGTGCTGCATTAAATATACCGCTAATATAATTTTTATAATAATGGCTGTTAGGTTTTAATCTCCTAACAGCCATTCTTTTTTTTATTTTTTTGAGAAGAAATACGTTTTTACCAATTTGTCATACTCTACAAATTCTTTATATCCAACTTCTGTTTTGTATGAACTTACATCGTCGATAAAAATTATGGTAGGCATAGCCTCAACTCTAAATTTTTTTGCCAATTCGGGCTCTTGATCCACATCAATTTTATAAACAACAAGTTTGCCTTTGTATCTTTTTTGTATTTCTTGAAGATGCGGTGCTAACATTTTGCAAGGGCGACACCAGGTGGCATGAAAATCAAGAATGATAGGCAAGTTGCCAACACGCGTAAAGTTTTTGTTTTTGCTGAAGTTCCATACTTTGGCTTTAAATGTGTTTGTGTTGAGATCTTGAATCTCTACATTGGAACTTGTTTGCGCTTGTAATGCAAACACAAGTATGCTTACAAATAAAATTGATAGGTTTCTTTTCATGATAATTAATTGTTGTTATATAGAAGTTTAATTTTTCCAATACGTTGTTGCGCTATTCTACTGTCGTTCTCGGTTTTTTTTAGTAAACGAAGTGCGTTTGCAAATAAATATGTTTTTGAAATAGCTTCCTTATTTGCTGAACTAAGTTTGTAAACGAAGTTTTTGGATCCTATGAGTGTTATTTTTATATCCATTTCTTTATTCTCATGAATGAATTTTATTATTCCACCATCGTTTTGGTTTTTAAACGTAAGCTGTTCTATGTTTTTCGATTCGATAGTAAAGCTATGAAAAACTCCTGTGTTTTTGTTACTAGCATCTGTTTGGGATGATAATCCAGCATCTACCTCTGCTTTTAAAGCGAATTGATTAAGAGCACTTCCTGAATAATTACTCGTTAAGTACATGTCAAGATTTTCATCCACCTCACTAATTAAATAGTTTTTGCCCGAATTTTGTTCAGTAAGTTGTGTTTTATAAGTATATTTACCAATCTCCTCGTATTTTTCATCTTTTTTTAATGTAAAATCTGTTTCAAGTGCTTTTACTTTTTTAAATAATTCGGGTAGAATTCGATTACAGTAGCTAAGTGTGCGATTGCTTTCTCTTAAAATAATTGTATCCTTGAGTGCGACTGCAGTTTTTCGTTTGTTTACAAGGCGAGGGAATTGGGTGTGTAAGCTGTCAATCTCATTTTTTGCCTCGTTTAATTTGTTTTCAGCAATTAACGATTCAATTAATTGGAGTTTTTCATCGGCTGCTGTTTCTTCGCTTTTGCGTGAGTCGCATGAAAAGAGTGCTAATACTGTTGCTATAATAATTATTAATTTAGTCATGATTATTCTATTTTAAATATTGGGGACTTTAACTTGTTGCAAAAATACGGTTTTTTTGATAACAAATTATTGTTATTGTAAAAAGCAAAAATTTTATTTGCAATCTATGTTTTAGTCTATTAATTTGGGTATTCATTTTTGATTATATTGCTTAAATTTGTTGTTATTTTATTATCTTTGTCGTTTATAGGGCCAAGCTTTTACATGTTTGTGCACTTAAAGTCCTCTTTATTGCAATCAGAATTTTATTTTTAAGCAATGAAAGTTATTTTAAAATAATGTATTTAATGTTGAAGTTTATAACACGATTATTATTTTACATGATGTTCGTAGTTTTGTTTGGTGCATGTGTAAGCTCTAAAACTGTGAATTATATGCAAAAACCTGGATTTAATATTCCATCATACAAAGATAGTTTAGGTTTTACTGATTACCAATTGAGAACTGGTGATAGGCTTTTTGTTCAAATATATTCAACAGATGAAAGCACAAATGCCTTATTTAATGGTGGCGGTGGTAATAATAGTCAGCAGATGATGACAGGTGGTGGAGCTATGCAGGATTTATATACTTATTTAATCGAAGATAACGGGTGTATTAAATTTCCAATGATAGGCGAAATACCTGTTCTAGGGCAAACATCACGTGAAGCTACCATTACGATTGAGAAAGCAATTGAACCATTGTTTAAATTCAGCTCCGTTGAAATTCGTATTTTAAATAGATCGTTCAGTGTTATTGGTAATGGAAATTCAGCATATATAGGTATGCCACAGGATAAAATCAATATATTTAAAGCCTTGGCAATGGCCGGCGATGTAGGCATGTACGATGATAGAAGTAGAGTGAGGGTGCTGCGCGAAACAGCAACTGGTGTACAAATTAAAACATTTGACCTCCGAAGCGCTGATCTTATTCATTCGGAGTATTATTATATTGAACCCAATGATGTGATTTATATTCAACCTCTTAATGAACAGTTTTTTAGAATATCTAATTTGCCAACATTAATAACTACAGTTGTTTCTACTTTCTCTTTTGGAGTGTTAATTTTCGATTCGGCCAAACGTATTGGCGACTCATCAACTGGAAATTAAGTATGAGAATGCCACGTATAATACAATTTGCAATGTGTGTTGTGATAGGAGTAGTCCTGACATCGTGCTATAACTATAAAAGTGTTGGTCTGCTTCAAGAGCGCACCAGCTTACCTACATATCCCAAAAGCGACTATCAGCATTATAAAATTCAAGTTAACGATGAAATTATTTACCGAATGATTACATCTGATGAAACTATTTCGAAGTTAATTCAAACAAATACGGGGCAGTCGGGCACTTCTATTTCGTATCGTGTTTATCCAGATGGAAGTATCGACTTGCCATTTATCAAAAGCATTTATGTGCTTGGAATGACATTGAGTGAGGCGGGTGAAGCGGTTCAAAAAAGGATGAAGGAAATTATACCTGATGCTGAAATAAAACTTTCAATAAGCAATAAATCATTCACAGTGATAGGTGAAGCTGGGACAGGTGTTTATACAATTCCTCGTGAGAAATTTACCATTTATCAAGCACTCTCGATGTCGGGTGAGGTGAATCATTCGGGCGATTATAGACGAGTGAAAATATTGCGTCCCAATGAAAAAGGAACTGAAATATTGGAATTTGACATCAGGCCTAAAAGCTTGATTGATTCAAAATATTATTTTATTTACCCCAATGATATTATTTATGTACAACGGGCTCCATCTGCATTTTATAAGGTAGAAAACTCATGGAGTAATTTTGTCGGGGTAGTTTCGTCGTCATTATCATTACTTTTTACGGTACTTTATTATCAAAAACTATAGTTTAAATAATTGTTGTTGAAAAACAACTAACTTATATTTTTTTTATGGATCAAAATAAACCGGTAAATCCATTTCAGGAGGAAGAAGAATCAAGCTTCGATATAATGGAGTGGGTTAATATTCTACTTCATCACTGGTACTTATTTATAATATTTGCTGTTTTGTCGCTAGGGGCTGCCTATCTTAAAAATCGTACTTGGAAAGCGAGTATGAAAGTGGCAGGTACGATGCTGATTGAAGAATACAAAACAACATCGAGCACTCAGGCTATGATGCAGGGTTTTGGTGTAGATGCTGGTTTTAAAAATACTCATAATCAGGTTATTATGTTAGGGTCTTATGACTTGATTGGTAGAGTTGTTGATAGTTTACCACAGCTGCGAGTTGATTATATCTCGAAGGGTAATTTTAAAACCCGAAACTTATATGCTTCTTCTCCAATTAATATTCGCCCTGATTATATTTCGCCCGAGGCATTTAATATTTTATTTAAAATAAAAGTACACAGCAATGGTGCGTTTACAATAACGGTAGATGAAAATAAACAATATGAAGATTTT
>JAGNPC010000116.1 GCA_017989795.1 Paludibacter sp.
TTACACACCACTATCAATTTAGGGTAAAATACCCTGATACAGATCGCATGGGCACAATGCACCATGCCAATTATGCCAAATACTACGAAGCAGCTCGGTGGGAGCTGTTTCGTAGCATAGGTGTTTCGTATAGCTCTGTCGAAGAAGCTGGCGTTATGTGTCCTGTTATTAAAATGAATTTCAAGTTTATTAAAATAACAAAGTACGATGAGTTACTAACGGTTCATACCACTTTAAAACTAATCAAAGGAGTTCGTATCTGGTTTGAATATAAACTATATAACGAACAAAACGAACTGATTAATGAAGCTGAAACGGAGTTGGCATTTGTAGGACTGAATGATTGGAAGCCTTGTAAAGCACCCGATTTTTTGATGTCGGCAATACTGAAACAGCAGCAAAGGGATAATATATAATAACAGATAAGGGGTCTTGTTTTAAATAGGGTTAAAAATATTAATCTATTAAAAATAAGACCTTTAAATTGAATACTTTTAGATATAATCATTACTTTTGTTGCTTTAAAAACGAATAAAAAATGTATTATTATGAGTGTTTCTGATACAGGTAGTAACTCTAAGGCCCAAGTTGTTTCAAAAGTTTTGTATGTTTTACTAGCTGTAATTTGCATTTTACCAATTATTAATGCACCTATTGCTTTGTTTTTGGGTTTAGTATTAGCTCTTACAGTGGGTTGTCCGTATCCTAAAATCAATCGATTTGCATCAAAGTATCTATTACAGGTTTCAGTTGTTGGCTTAGGGTTTGGTATGAATATTAACGAAGCAATGAAAGCTGGCTCTGATGGTTTACTTTTTACTGTAGTTTCGGTTGTAAGTGTACTTACTTTAGGCATTATTTTGGGTAAATGGCTTGGATTAAATAAGATTAATTCATTTTTAATTAGCTCAGGAACTGCTATTTGTGGTGGTAGTGCTATTGCAGCAGTTGGTCCAATATCCAAAGCTTCCGAAAGCGAAATGTCGGTTTCATTGGCTACCATTTTTATTTTAAATGCCATTGCGTTGTTTATTTTCCCTGTTTTAGGTCATTTTTTCGACCTTTCGCAATATCAGTTTGGACTCTGGTCGGCTATTGCCATACACGATACAAGTTCTGTAGTAGGAGCTGGTGCAAGCTATGGCGAAGAAGCTCTAAAAATAGCAACAACTGTAAAATTAACTCGGGCACTCTGGATTATTCCACTTTCCATTTTTGCAATTTACTTTTTCAAAGCCAAAGGCGAAAAAATATCTATTCCGTGGTTTATTTTATTGTTTATTTTGGCAATGATAGCAAATACTTATATCTCTATTCCAGAACAGATAAGCTCAGGTATTTTATTCGTTTCGCATCGCATGTTAGTAGTAACACTCTTTTTTATTGGTGCCGCCCTTACTCGTTCAACTCTGAATGCTGTAGGACTTCGACCTTTGATTCTTGGTGTCACACTTTGGATTTTTATAGCAGTCGTAAGCTTGGTGTTTATTAAGTGGATGTATTAATAGTAGTCTAGTTAATTGGTTCAATTTAAATAACTAAACGATAATACTCAAATGAAAAAAACGAACACTTTGGAAATACCGAAGTGTTCGTTTTTTTTTGTACATAGTTCATCTGTTTTTGTTGCGAAACCTTGCATCTGACATAATTGAAAGATTACATTCCTGGTATTCGACCAATAATTCCTAATTTACTCCATTTGGCATATTTCCCCCAAGCTTGTTTTAGCCAGTGTCCAACAATCGGCAGTGGAATCATGATCTCTTTCTTATTATCGCGGTAAACAATGGCCGCTCCGTTGCCCATATCCATCACGCACAAAATATTCAAATGTGCCTGATAGCCTTTTAGATGAGTTCCACCATTTTCTATCTGGATAATATTATGAGCGGTGTTTCTTCCCATCACTTCGGCAATATGTCCTTGTTTGGCAGTCCATTCGGGACCCTCATAGGCTGCTGCATCGCCTATGGCAAAAACTTTTGGGAATTCAGCCACTTGGTTGTAATCATTTATACGCACAAAACCAGCTTCAGATAATGGTAAGTCGGTGTTTTTGAGAACCGGTGATCCTGCTCCAGCTGCAATAAACATGGTTAAGTCCGAATCAAGCTTGCTGTTGTCCTCAAATAGAATTCCATCCTCCACAAATTCAGTAATTTTCTTTCCAAAGTGGCTTTTTATGTTTTGCGATGCAAACATTTTGTAAACAGCCTTCATGGCATTTTTACCCATACGAGCACCTGGTTCAGCCATAGGGGCAAACATGGTTAATTCAAAATTCTTTCGAACTCCTTTCTTCTTAAGGTAATGATTGATATTGAAAAGAAGTTCAAAGCCAGGTCCTCCACGTACAGCCGATTTATCTTTCGGATTTCCTCCAAAACCAATAGCAATTTTACCACTACCTTTTGCAATTAAGGCATCCAATTTATCTCTTAGTTGTAATGTTTGCTGTGGTTGACCGCAAATTGTGGTTGTAAATTCTATCCCTTTATGTTGCATTTTAGCACTTCCTACTGCCACTACTAGGTAGTCATATCCAAGTTCCTGACCTTCGAGTACGACCTTGTTTTCAGAAGCATTAATGCCAGACACTCTATCAATTATAAGCTTAAATCCATGTTTACGTTGAATATCGGCCAGCTTGATTTGAGCATTCTCGAATGATAGCTCACGTGTTGGTATCCAAATCGAAATAGGATAGACAAATAAAAAATCGCGATCGGAAACCAAAGTAACCTCAAACTGTTTGCTTTTTTGCAAATCAATGGCTGTTTCAACTCCTGCAAAACCACCACCTAAAACCAGTACTTTTTTCATTATTCCTTAAATTGAAAATTTTAAATCAATAAATAGTAAATTACTTCATTGCTTTTAATAAAAAATCTTTGGTTTTAATGCCAACAAACCGATCCACTTCTTTTCCATCTTTAAATAAAATAAGAGTAGGGATGCTCCGTACATTAAACTGTTGTGCCATTGATTGATAAGTTTCGATATTGACTTTGCCAACATACTTACCTTCGGGTAAATCATTCGCTAAATCATTCAAAATAGGTGCCATCATTCGGCAAGGTGCACACCATTCGGCCCAAAAATCGACTAATACTAATTTGCCTTTGGTTTGCTGATTGAAATTTTTATCAGTCAATGTAATGATATTATCGCTATCAGCCACTTTGGGCATGTTTTTCATTTTGGAGCGTGCATAAATATTTAACACCAATATTATGGTAACAAAAATGCCAAGTACTATTAAAAAAGTTTGCATAATTAGGATTGTTTTAGTCCTTTATTCTAATTGTTTTCTAAGATATTGCAAAGGTAAAACTATTTTTTGTAAATTACAATAGTATCACTAATAAATTATTATGATATCACTAATTTGGGCAGATATTTGTCGTGAAAGGGGATTTAAAAGGTAGAAATTCAGTCTATTGATAGAATTATCGTTAGAAATCTACCAACAACGAAAGTTCAGGATAAATTTTGTTTGATTCGTCGGAACGAAATCTGTTGTCAGAACGGAGTTTTACGGCGTATTTAAACCTTATTTTTTGTTGTTTTTTGTCGAGTAGGCTTCTACCATGTATCCAATCGTACAAATATGATCCTGCAATCAGGCCAATAGAAGCAAATGCAATGTAATAGTCACTTTTCGATTCGTTTGAATCAAAAGCCTGATAATTTAACACATCCGACCATAGTCCATCTTTATGAAAGTTAACATAAAGTAAACCACCATATCCTGCAAGTCGAGTTCCAACTAATACCCAAGCTGTTGATTTATCTTTTAC
Organism: Paludibacter sp.; assembly: GCA_017989795.1. GTDB lineage: Bacteria > Bacteroidota > Bacteroidia > Bacteroidales > Paludibacteraceae > Paludibacter. The sequence goes on from JAGNPC010000116.1 coordinate 3,804, forward strand.
TTTAAAATGAACAAAGCCTGGCACAACCACTGCTTCCATAGCATCCATTAAACGCAGATTCGTTGAGAGGATTTTAAACTCATCAAAACTCATACTGTCAGCTATTTGCGGAATTTTGAAATGATCGTTTAAATCTCGCTTGTACAAATCAACATCCTGACCGATGCTGTTTTGGATAGAAAAAAATATCAGAAACAGTAAAATGAGGTGCTTTTTCATATTGGCTATTTTTTATTTTATTAATAAAACAACTGTAAAATGAAAATGTTAGTTGATGTGAAACTTTACAACGATAGGATTAAAAAAAGCAGTTGATAAATGTAATCAATTTATCAACCGCCAACAAATAATATTATTTCGTAAATTCCTGATACGGATTATGTTTGTGTTCCCGATCTTTCACAATCAGGGTAGTTGTAGGAGCTTTCGATTTCATGTTAAATAGAATGTCGTGTCCTACACAAAGTCCAAAAGAGATATTCAATTCGGTATCATTTTGAGCCAGAAAATCAGCTTGACCAACCGGATTGCAGGATGTGCCTTTTACCGTTTCATCGTCGAGCATGTCGGAGCCTTTTATTTTAGCGTATTTGCAGTCAACCGTGTACACTTCGAAACTGTCCGAGAGTCGTTCCTTCAGTTTCATGGCCTCTTTGGTCATGCCCACACAATGAGCTATGCCAATGCGTTTTACATTGGTTTGCTTAGCAAATAACTTTAACTCCTCCACACGATTTTGACCCATCAACAGCGAATCTTCAGCTGCTCGCATTAGTTTGATGTCGGAATCGGAATATAATTTTTTCTGATTTTCCATTATAATTCCTTCGAGATAGTTATTGCTGCAATCGTTCCATCGGCCACAGCAGTTGTTATCTGACGGTATTTTTTACTGATAATATCACCAATAGCATAAACGTCAGGCAAGTTGGTTTGCATGTCTTCGTTGGTTTTAATATAGCTCCATTTATCCATTTCGGGAAGCGTTTCTCCCAATACGGAAATATTTGATTTGAAACCTATAAACACAAATACGCCATCAGCTGCTAATTCTTTGGTCTCTTTGGTTTTCAAGTCTTCAACAACCGTAATCATCTTACCATCACGCTTTTCGAATCGGCGTGGTTCATGCTCGTACATCACCGAAATTTTTTCGTTGGCTTGTAATTGCTCAACAGCAGTCTGATTAGCTGTTAGTTTGTCAAACTGATGAATCATCGTAACCTTGCTTGCAAATTTGGTAATAAATAAGGCTTCTTCTACTGCTGAGTTTCCGCCGCCAATTACCGTCACTTCTTTATCTACAAAGTATTTAGCATCGCAGGTAGCACAATACGATATACCTTTGCCTTTGAATTCCTTTTCACCAGGTGCATTCATGGTGTTTGGAGTTGTGCCGGTAGCAATAATGATTTTTTTTGCCTTGATGGTTTCTAGCTCATCAATCACAATTTCTTTTTTTGCTAAATCAACCGAAGTAATATCAACAGCAACCTTAAAATCAATACCAGTATGTTTGGCTTGTTCGCTCATAAAATGTGCTAACATAAATCCAGGTTGTGGTTTTTCAAATCCTGGGTAGTTCGAAACCTGATGCGTAATGCCCATATATCCACCTGGAAGTGCAGGGTCAATTAAAACTGTTTTCACCTTTGCCTGACCCAAATAGATTCCAGCAGTTAAACCAGCAGGACCACCACCAAGTATGGCCACATCATATTCTGAAACGGTTTTTTTCTGATTGGCTTTGATAGCAGCTACTTCGTCGGCTGTCAGCATTTGATCCAAACGGTCTACAATTTCCGACTTTTTAATGCCACCACTGATGGTATCCAGAATTTGCTTGCCATCTTCAAAAAACAAAAGAGTAGGCGAGGAGCTCACACCTAATTCTGTCGCTAGCTCACGATTTCCCTGACGGAAAATTTTCAGGAACTTTATTTTTTCGCCATATAACTCGGCCATTGCGTCGAACTTTGGTGCCAACGCTTCACAAGGTGGACATTCGGTTGAATAAAAATCAACTACTACCTTACCACCATTTAGTACTTCTTGCTGAAAATCAGCTGCATTAATTTCTTTCATAAAGGCCTCCCTAAATCCCTCCGAAGGAGGGACTTGTAATTAGTTTTGTTAATATCAAATTGTTATACTTGTTCATATATTCATATTCAAACGAGCAAAAACTCCAAAATAGCACTCTTAAGTCCCCCCCTTGGGGGATTTAGGGGGCTGTAAAGTAATACCCTGCCCCTAAACTCAGCAACTCTTTTACTGGTCGGCAATCCGGATTGTTAGGATGGCCATATTTGTTTTTAGCAACCGATGCACAACCACCTCCACAGGCTAGCGAAACATCACAGGTTTTACATTGCTCAATGGTTGTAATGTCGCGATTTTGCCAGCTTTCAATGGCGGTTTCGTTTTTCGTTACTTCAGGATAAAAAGTGCCGAGCTCGTCGCCTTTATTACCTACGGTTGCTGTACAGGAGTAGATGGTACCCGTAAAATCGAACGCCCACTCGGTTTTGCATGCCGGACACGAATCGAACAATGCGGTTGGAAGATCCTCATTTTCGGCTATGTATTTTGCAATGGAGAATGCAGGTTTGTAAAACTCGGCTATATAAGGATGAACTTTGAGT
>JAGNPC010000117.1 GCA_017989795.1 Paludibacter sp.
CTTTGATCAGCATAAAGGGCAGATTTTTGGGTTCTTAATTACAGGAGAGTTACAATTTGAGATCGATAATAAAAGTTTTGTTGTGCTACCAGGAGATACTATTTATTTTAACGGTAAGCGTAATTTTTTGATTCACAATATATTTGATGGGAAAAGCCAACTGCTTTGTACAGCATTATCATCCAAGTAAATAATTTTTAGCAAAAACAGATTAAGTGGTGCTTTATTTTTTAAGTAAATATTTATATCTTTGCAATCGAAATAATTTTTTCAACTATAATGGTATTAACAGATGTGTAAATTAATTTGTCAATTAGAGAAAAAAGGTATTAGTTTACCTTCCGAATTATCGAATGTACTACAAGGGTGCAAAAGTTACACAGTGTACGACACTGTAGAGCAGCTAACCGTAGCAGCAATGGGTGGTTCTGAAAATGGTACTTACGAGGTAAAATACGACATTCCTGGCAAAGGAGAAGTTACTGAGGCGATTGTTCACAAAGTGACAAACGGTATTTCGGCTAACTATGTTGAGCCATATATGCGTCGTCGCGACCCAAATACGATGGTGATTGCCGATGATCTACCTACTGATAAGGAGAGATTTAGCGACCGTTTTGGTTATAGTTTCGATATCCTGAAAGAAGAAACATATAGCTGGTTAAAAGAACAAGACCTGGCTGTGTTTTTGTATTTTGCTGGTCGCGAAGGTATTGGTGTAGGTGGTATAGCTGTGGCTCCTGCAAATGCAGGTTTCTTTGCAATGGGATTGGCCATGCTCCAAGTAATGGTTTCTACCGACGAAATTCCAGACGATTTTAAAATAGAGTCTATTATTTATATAGCTCCAACTTTCCGTCACACACATTTTGAAGGCAAACAGATTGTAGCACACAGTCGTACTGCTGATCGTCACGATATTTTTGCCTATAATTTATATCCAGGCCCAAGTGCAAAAAAAGGTCTTTATGGTGCTTTGCTTACTAAAGGCGAACGCGAAGGTTGGGTAACAACTCACTGTTCAACAGTTCAAGCAATAAGCCCTTACGATAATACAACTACATTTATGCACGAAGGTGCAAGTGGTGGAGGTAAAAGTGAAATGCTTCAACACATGTTGCGTGAACCAGATGGTCAAATTTTGATTGGACGGAATTCAATCACGGGTGAAGATCGTTTAATAAGTCTACCTGTGCTTTCATCGTTTAAACCAGTTACCGACGATATGGGTATGTGCCCTCCATCAATTCAAAATAACAACGGAAAATTACGTGTAATCGATGCTGAAAATGCTTGGTTTATACGTGTTGACGGTGTTACGGAATATGGCGACGATCCTTTCTTGGAAAAAATTACTATTAATCCTCCACGTCCACTTTTGTTCTTAAATTTGGCCTCACAACCAAACGGTACGGTGCTTATTTGGAACCACATAATGGATACGCCTGAAAAAAGTTGTCCAAACCCACGTGTAGTATTACCTCGCGATATAGTACCTAATGTAATTGGTAATGCAGTGTCGGTTGATATTCGTAGCTTTGGTGTTCGTACCCCGCCATCATCGGCCGAAAATCCAAATTATGGTATTGTTGGTTTATTCCATTTACTTCCACCTGCATTAGCTTGGTTGTGGCGTTTGGTTTCACCACGTGGGCATGCTAACCCAAGTATTACTGATGGTGGTACTGGTATGGGTTCTGAAGGCGTTGGCTCGTACTGGCCTTTTGCTTCGGGCAAATTAGTGCACCATGCTAATATGTTGCTTGAGCAAATTATGAATACACCAAACACACGTTATACATTGGTACCTAATCAATATATTGGTGTTTGGAAAGTAGGATTTAAACCGCAGTTGTTGATGCGTGAGTACTTAACTCGTCGCGGAAATGCGCAACTACGCAAAGAACAATATCAAGGTGCACGTTGTCCGCTTTTAGGATATGAACTTAATTTCTTGACCATTGAAGGTGCAAAAATCCCTTCACGCTTCTTGAAAGTATACAAACAAGATGAAGTAGGTAAAGAAGGTTACGATCAGGGTGCTGATAAATTGTATGATTTCTTTAGAACTGAGTTAGCTCATTATCTTACACCGGATTTGCATCCTAAAGGTCGTGAAATTATTGAAGCATGTTTGCGTGGTGCAACCATCGAAGAATATGAATCATTTATTACGATAGACTAAGAAAACTAAAATACACGAAGCTAAAACCCGAATTTTCAACAATTGAAAATTCGGGTTTTTTATTTTTAGATTTTATTGTTTCGCAATGTTAGAGCTGGGCTACTAATTCTTTCATAATCTGGGTCATTAATGGCTGCGCTTTGTTGCCTATCTCTTGTACTTCTTCATGGGTTACTTCTACAATTTTACCAGTCACGCCCAAGTCGGTTATTATTGATATGCCAAAACAGCGCATGCCTGCATGGTTGGCCACAATTACCTCCGGAACTGTACTCATACCTACTGCATCGCCACCGATAATTCGGAAGTAGCGATATTCTGATGGTGTTTCAAATGTTGGCCCAGTGGTGCCCACATATACTCCTTCAACAACTTTAATATTATTGTTGGCAGCAATTGTTTTTGCTTTCGCAATAAGATCTTTTGAGTAAGCTTCGCTCATGTCAGGGAAACGTGTGCCAAGCTCTTTTAAGTTTTTACCACGCAATGGATGCTCAGGGAATAAATTGATGTGATCAGTGATAATCATTAAATCGCCAATCTCAAAATCAGGATGCATTCCTCCCGAAGCATTCGAAACTAATAGATTCTCGATGCCAAGTGCTTTCATTACACGCACCGGGAAAGTAACTTGTTTCATGTCGTAACCTTCGTAATAGTGAAAACGGCCTTGCATGGCCATCACGTACACTTCACCAAGTTTGCCTATGATAAGTTTACCGCTGTGTCCTTCCACGGTCGATACTGGAAAATTTGGAATTGTTTCGTAGGGTATTTCTATTTTATCTGTTATTTGAGTGGCTAAATTACCTAAGCCCGTTCCTAAAATTATACCTGTTTTAGGAAATATATCAAGCTTTGATTTGATGTAATCAGCCGTTTCGTTTATAAGTTTCAACATAATTTTTAATTTGGTTTGCGAATAATATTTGTTTATTATGTAAAATTTCTATTGTTATTGGTATATAGAATGTGTGCTTTTTTAGTGCTTCAGGATAATTTTCATCTTTATAAATGCGAGCTGCATCTTTCTCAGTAATAAGAATTATTTTGGAACTGTTGGGCAAAGATATGAAATTGCGTTCAATATCGGCATATTCATTTGTAGTAAATTGATGATGGTCAGCAAATGCCATTGTTTTAACTGTTGCTCCTGATGCTTCAATTTTTTGTACGAGCGGCCTATGCGACACGATGCCTGTAACCAATAAGACGGCTGAGTCTTGGAGCTTTGGAGTTGTTAATTGTGTATCTTTTGTTTCAAATAATGGTTTAATTGAATCGTATACTATGGCCGAAAAATACAATTGTTGATTTGGCTTTATCTTTAGTTTCTTCGATATGTCCTTGCTTTGTTGTTCTGTTAGGTCGAGTGGGCACTTCGTAACTATAATGATGTCAGCTCGTTGTGCGCCTGTGGCATATTCGCGCAGGTTGCCTCCAGGGAGCATTGAATCAGTACAATATAAATTTGAATAATCGGTTAAAATAAGTTTCAAGCCTGGGTTTATTGCCCTGTGTTGAAAAGCGTCATCGAACAATACGAGTTCAAGGTTTGGTATTGACTTTTGCAATTGCAAAATGCCTTGTACTCTTTTTTCGGCTACTGCAATACTTATGTTGGCGAACTTCCGATACAATTGAAATGGTTCATCGCCAATGCTGTTGCAGTTAGAGTTTGTGTCAGCTAAAATAAAACCTTTCGTTTTGCGCTTATAGCCCCTGCTAAGTACAGCTGTTTTGTATTTAGTGCTCAGAATATTCAAAAGCAGTTCGATATGTGGTGTTTTTCCAGTGCCACCAACAGCCAAATTGCCCACCACAATGGTTGGAATGGAAGGTGAGTACGATTTCAAAACCCCAAACTGATAGAGTTTATTTCGTGTCCAAGTTATCAAACCATAAAGTATTGATAGCGGACTAAGTAGAATATAGCGAATTAGTGATTTCAAAATAATGTTTTAAACTATTGAAAATTTCTTTAGGGTACAGGGTCGAAACCAGTTTTCCCCCAGGGATGGCAGCTGAAAATTCGTTTTATCGACAGTCTTCCACCTTTGAAAATGCCGTATTTTAAAATGGCTTCAACTGTATATTGCGAACATGTAGGGGTGTACCTACAGCGAGGTGGTATAAGTGGCGATATGCTGTATCGGTAAATGTATACAGGTAAAAGAACTATATGTCGAAGTGTTTTTTCTATCATAACGCTTCAAATTTATCCGAAATTTTTTTTAGAGCTACTTGAATTTTTGAATTCATCGTATCAAAATCAACCATTTTGTCGGCTACATAATTGAATGCAATTTGAATATGTATGTTTTTTTCTTCGACGAGTAAAGTGAACTCCGTTTTGTTTAATCGATATGCTTCTCGCATTAATCGCTTTAATCTATTGCGGTCTACAGCATGTTTAAACCTTTTTTTTGGAACACTTACTAGTACTGTAGCTGGTGTTTTGCTTTTCTCGGTTGTGATTTTATAAACCACACGAATTGGGTATACAATAAAGGCTTTTCCATCGGCATACAGTTTGCTAATGCGAATTTCGCCACATAAATGTTCTTTTTTCGAAAAAGTAAGTTTTTGTATCATATCTAAAAAAAAGCAATCCCAAAAGTAGTGAATTTGTTTCATACTTTTGGGATCTTGATGGATTTATTTGAAATAGCGTTATTTTTTTGCTACTTTGATGTTTTCTTTTAAATATAATTCAAGCGCTTTGGTCATTGATGGTGCTTCTGGTGTAGGTGCCATAATGTCCAATCGTAATCCCGCATCTTTTACTGCCTGCGCGGTAGTGGCGCCAAAGACACCAATTTTAATGTCTCCTTGTTTAAAGTCAGGAAAGTTTTTTACCAACGAAGCGATACCTACTGGACTGAAAAATAAAAGCATGTCGTAATTAAATTCTTCTTCAGGACTGAAGTCATTACTTACTGTTTTGTACATAATGGCTTTATCACAAGTAGCTTTTAATTTGTCAATGGCTGAGGTTGTTTCTTCGTTCTGGACATCAGAGGTTATTAATAAATACTTCTCTGAGGTGTGCTTGTTCATTACCGTTACTAAATCGGCCATTTTGCCTGTATTGCCAAAAAAAACTTTGCGCTTGCGGTAGTGTATATAATGCTGAAGATAAACGGCTACTGTTTCGGTAACGCAAAAATACTTCATAGTTTCAGGAATCGTAATTCGCATCTCTTCGCATAGGCGAAAAAAATGGTCAATTCCATGACGGGCGTTAAAAATAATGGCAGTGTAATCTAAGATTGATATGCGTTGCGTGCGGAAATCTTTAGCAGCTACAGGTTCAACCTTAATAAAAGGTCTGAAATCAATTTTAAATCCATACTTGTCGCTCAAATCATAATAGGGCGATTTTTCGGAGCTTGGTTTTGGTTGGGAAACCAGTATCTTCTTGATTTTCAATGTTGTAATCTAAGAGTGTTAAACATTAATTGCTATCTTTCGAAACACCTGAATTAGCAATAATACAGGCAGAATTTCGAGGGTGCAAAGATACAACATTATATACAAAGAATCTGCAAACTTGTGTAAAAATATTTGTAATAATCTAACTGAAAATAAAAGTAGTCCCAAAATCAATAAAATTAAGGTCGTTAAGTTGATTATTTGTGTTCCATCAAACTTGGCATATACCTGTATAATTGCTATCAAATATAATCCTGCCGATACCAAAGTTAACATATTCAGGTAGCTTTCAAGTAGTAGCCGATTGGTGTTATTGTCGAAAAACACAAATTCTATAATTTTTGATAGTATGAATTTTATGGCAAAAAATATTAAAGTAATGCCTAAGTATTTCGAATAGGTAAATGCGCTGAACTCGGATTTCTGGTTGCAAAATAATAAATAGCCAATTAAAGCAATGGTTAACGACGAAAAAGTGAAAAAATAGATTTTTTGTTCAAAGCTATCGATAGATGTTTTTGAAAAAATACTTGTTCTATTATTTGACGAAAAATAATTTGTGATGTTTTGCCAAGGTGGAATAATAGAGCGGATAAACGATACGACAATAATTGCAAACAAGAAAAGCAACAATAAAAACACCCACGTTTGGTTGCTTGCTCCAGTAGAGGTTATTATACCATCGTAACCATTAAATGCATGTAGCTTTACTGAGTCGGCATACGCTTTCGAGTCGGCCATTGCGAGGGAATCGGCTCGTAAAACTGAATCTCTTAGTTGGAGCGAATCAAGCACTAGCTTCGCTGAATCTGATATC
>JAGNPC010000118.1 GCA_017989795.1 Paludibacter sp.
TTTCGAAATATCAATACGCTCGTTGCTTTTCTCAACCAAAACATCTTTGGCGTATACAAAGTTAGCTCGGGCATACTCGCTCGGCACCGTGCGTTGCGTTAAGAATATCGCTTCTTTGGGGCAGGCCGTTTCGCAATCGCCACAATAAATACAGCGCAACATGTTTATCTCGTAGCTTGCAGCATATTTCTCTTCGCGATACAAATGCAGCTCATCGGCAGTGCGTTCTGCCGCAACCATGGTGATGGCTTCGGCCGGGCACGATAAGGCGCAAAGCCCACAGGCAGTACAGCGCTCGCGACCATCATCATCGAGTTTTAGTACATGCATGCCGCGGTATATGTCCGAAAAGGGGCGTTGCACTTCGGGGTATTGAATGGTTGTTTCTTTTCTGAAAAAATGTCCCATCGTTATACGCATCCCTTTAAAAATAGCGGGTAAATAAAAGCGCTCCATGAGCGTCATCTTTTTATTCGAGACTACTTTTGATCGTTTTGATAAAGATATTTTTGTTAAATCCTGACTCATAATTTCTGTTTTTGAACGCCTTTGTTTTAGAACGCTTTTGTTTTAGAACGCTTTTGTGTTCAGTATGCTGCTATTTTTTTAAAAGCAAATAGAAAAATCCTGTTAAAATAACATTTCCAATAGCCCATGGCAATAATCCTTTCCATCCAAAACGCATCAATTGGTCGTAACGGAAACGTGGTAGTGTCCATCGTATCCACATAAACAGAAACATAAAGAACGCTATTTTAGCAAAGAAAGCAAGAACGCCTATGATGGTTAGCCAGTTGTGCGATAAGCCCAGATTTTGTACGAAAGGCAAATCGGAACCGCCAAAATACAACGAAGCAATGATGGCTGAAGAGATAAACATATTTATATACTCCGAAAACAAGTAAAAACCCAGTTTCATGGAGCTATATTCGGTGTGGTACCCACCTACAAGTTCTGTTTCGCACTCGGGTAGGTCAAATGGCGCACGGTTAGTTTCGGCAAAGGCGCATATTACAAACACAAAAAAGCCGATGGGCTGAATAAACACATTCCAATGCATGCCTTGTTGCTGCGATACGATTTCGTTGAGACTCAAACTGCCCGTTGTCATTACGATGGCTACAATCGAAAGGCTCATGGCTAACTCGTAACTAATCATTTGCGATGCTGCACGAACAGCACCCATGAGTGCAAATTTATTGTTCGATGCCCATCCACCTATCATAATGCCATATACACCTACCGATATCACGGCAAAAACATACAGGATTCCGATGTTAATATCGGCCATCTGCAACGAATACTCTTTACCTCCAATAATAAACGAGCCACCCCAAGGGATAACTGCACTTGTCATTAGGGCTACTAACATGGTAAGCATAGGCCCGAGCATGTACAAAACCTTATCGGCATTGGCTGGCATAAACTCTTCTTTAAAAAAGAGCTTTACCCCGTCGGCTACTGGTTGTAGTAGGCCGTATTTCCCAGCGCGGTTTGGCCCAAGGCGATCTTGAAAAAAACCAGCCACTTTGCGCTCCAATAAAGTGGCGTACATGGCTACTACTAGGCTTATTAGTAATATAATTACTGCAAAAAGTAATTTGTAAAGTATAAATTGAAAATCTACTTGTGTTTCCATAGCTTACTCCATCGTTTCTTTTATTGGATTAATAACAGATGGAATGACCACATTCCGGTAGTGATTTTGATTGATAACAGAGTATGTTTCAATTTTTTTTGGACCTTCAACAACCCAATCGGCACTATTTTTCTTTTCAAATCTACATTCGTTGCAAATAAAATCATGTACTTCGCCATATACATCCTTGCGACCTGTTACGCGGTATACTTCTTCGCCTCGCAACCAAATAGTTACTTTGCCACTACAGGTTTTGCAGTTGCGATGTGCATCCATGGGTTTGAGAAACCAAACGCGGTTTTTAAAGCGGAATGTCTTATCAGTAAGTGCACCTACCGGACATACATCTATTACATTGCCCGAAAAATCATTTTCGATAGCTTGATGTATAAACGTTGATATTTCTGATTTTTCGCCGCGGTAAAGTATACCATGCGAGCGTTTGTCGGTCAGTTGGTCGGCTGCATACACACAGCGGTAACACAAAATGCAGCGGTTGGGGTGAAATTGAATCAATTCGCCTATGTCTACTTTATCGTATACGCGTTTTTCTTCCTCAAAACGACTGGTGTTGGTGCCATGTTCGTAGCTTAAGTTTTGCAAATCGCACTCGCCGGCTTGGTCGCACACAGGGCAGTCCAGTGGGTGATTGAGCAGCAAAAACTCGGTTACAGCTTTGCGTGCATCCACAACTTCGGGCGAGCTGATGTTTTGAACCACCATGCCATCCATCACTTCGGTGCGACATGAAGCCACTAACTTAGGCATAGGGCGCGGGTCTTTTTCGGAGCCCTGAACTACCTTTACCATACACGTACGACATTTGCCGCCGCTGTTTTTTAGTTCGGAATGATAGCACATAGCCGGAGGTACTATTTTACCTCCAATCAAACGGGCTGCTTGCAGTATAGTTGTACCTGGCTGTACTTCTATGGTCTGATTATCTATTGTTATTTTAAACATCAAAAAGAATTTACAATTTGTTCATTTACTATTTACTATTGACCTTCGCTTCAAACTCGTGCCTAAAGTGACGTATGGCTGCTGCCACTGGCCACGATGCGGCATCGCCTAGCGGACATATTGTGTTTCCTTCTATTTTGGAGGCAATATCCACCAATAAGTCTATGTCTTTTTGTCGGCCATGGCCTTCAACTATTCTATGGAGTACGCTTTCCATCCAGCTCGTTCCTTCGCGGCAAGGCGAACATTGCCCGCACGACTCGTGGTGGTAGAAACGTGAAAAATTAAAGGTGTTTCGTACAATGCAGGCATCGGCATCATACACTATAAATCCGCCTGAACCTAGCATGGAGCCACTTACAAATCCACCTTCGGATAGCGATTCGTAGCTCATTAAGCGGGGTTTCCCGTCGGCTGTTTTAAGTATCAGAGCTTTGGGCAAAATGGGCACCGATGAGCCACCCGGAATGACTGCTTTCAGCTCTTTGCCATTTTTAATGCCACCACAATATTTTTCGCTGTATATAAACTCCTCTACGGGCAAGCCCATTTCTATTTCGTACACACCTGGTTTGTTGATGTTTCCGCAGGCCGAAATTAACTTAGTTCCTGTGCTTCGACCTATTCCAATTTTCGAATAGGCTTCGCCACCATTATTAACAATCCATCCAATATTAGCAAGAGTTTCTACATTGTTTACCACTGTAGGGCAGTCGTATAATCCTTTTATGGCCGGAAATGGGGGCTTGATGCGTGGTGTGCCGCGTTTGCCTTCGAGCGATTCGAGCAGCGCTGTTTCTTCGCCGCAAATATATGCGCCAGCGCCACAATGCACGTGTATGTCCAAATCGTAGCCCGAGCCAAGTATGTTTTTGCCTAAAAACCCTGCTTTGCGGGTTTCTTTGAGTGCTTCGTTTAGAATGCCAATAACTGCCTTGAACTCACCACGAACATAGATATAAGCTTTGTTTGAGCCTAGCGCATAAGCTGCGCAAATCATTCCCTCTATTAACCGATGAGGAATATTCATCAGCAAATAACGGTCTTTGAAAGTGCCAGGTTCGCTCTCGTCGGCATTACATACGAGGTAGCGTGGGTTATCCGATTTTTTATCAATAAAACTCCATTTCATGCCCGTAGGAAATCCAGCACCACCACGTCCGCGTAAGCCCGAGTTTTTCACTTCTTCTACTATTTGGTCGGGGGTGAGTGTTTTAAGAGCCTTTTCTACCGAATTGTATCCACCATGCTGGCGATATACCTCGAAAGAGATGATTCCTTTTTTCTCAATATGTTCTAGGATAATCTTTCTTTCCATGTCAGTTCTTCTGATTTCTTAAGTTCACTTTTGCTGCGTAAATCAGCTAGTATTTCGTCAATTTTTGTCAAGTCCAAAAACTCGTGGAATTCGGTATTCACCTGCATTACAGGTGCCGAGCCACAAGCTCCTAAGCATTCCACTGCTTTAAGCGAAAATAAATTATCGGGCGTTGTTTCGCCCATTTTTATTTGTAATTTATTTTCAAGATAAGCAATTATTTCGTCGCTACCGCATATAGCACATGGGCCAGTTTGGCATACTTCAATCACATATTTACCTACTGGGTCAATGTAAAATTGCGAATAAAAAGTCGCTACTTCATACACTTCTATGGGCGTAATTTCAAGTAGCTCGGCCACATAATCCATGATATCCACATTTAAGCTGCCTCCAAATTCCTCTTGTGCTATGTGTAGCACAGGTATTAAGGCCGATTTTTGTTTGCCTTGTGGATAATGCGAGATAATAGCCTGTATTTTCTCTAAAGTCTCTGGCGTAAAGGCAATTTTTAATCCTTTTTTTACGTAGAGTTTATGTTTGAAATGTTTCTGACTCATATTTGTTTTTTTTAAGTCCCCCTTGTGGGGGATTTAGGGGCTTTATTTAGGCATCTAATTCGCCCGCAATTACATTCATGCTACTCATTGTTAGGATGGCATCCGACAGCGATGAGCCAGCAATTATTTCGGGAAATGCTTGGTAATAAATAAATCCAGGTCTACGAAAATGCAAACGTTGCGGGGTGCGTCCGCCATCGGCTACTAAGTAATAACCAAGTTCGCCATTGGCAGCTTCTACGGCCTTGTATATTTCTTTGTTGGGAATGTCTATTTCGCCCATAATCATTTTAAAATGAGCTATAAGTGGTTCCATTTTGCTGTAAACCTCTTCTTTTGGTGGTAAAAAGAAACTTGGAACTTCGGTGTTGAATTTGCCTTCGGGTAAGTTTGCTAGTGCATTATTTATCAGCTTTATACTTTCCCACATCTCGGTTTGGCGTACACAAAAGCGGTCGTATATATCCCCATTTTGCCCTACGGGTACAGTGAACTCAAAATCGCTGTACGAACAATAAGGCTCCATCACACGCACATCATAGTCTATGCCCGTAGCGCGTAGGTTAGGTCCAGTAAAACCGTAACTCAGTGCCCTTTCGGCTGGTAATCCGCCTACATTTATGGTTCTATCCATAAATATACGGTTACGCATCAGCAGGTTTTCAAACTCCGTAAGAACTTTGGGTAAGCGCTGCATCAAGGCTTTTATTTTTTGAATTGCTAGTGGCGAAAAATCCCTGTCGAAGCCACCTATGCGACCAAGGTTCGTGGTTAGGCGTGCGCCACACAGCTCTTCGTAAATTTCGTAGATGGCTTCACGCTCCTGAAACACGTACACAAAGCCCGTAAGTGCGCCACTATCAACACCAATAACGCTGTTGCAGATAATATGGTCGGCTATGCGCGCAAGTTCCATTACAATAATACGCATGTAATCCACCCGTTTTCCAGGCTCTACACCCAGCATTTTCTCAACGGTTAAATGCCAACCAATGTTATTGATGGGCGATGAGCAGTAGTTGAGACGGTCGGTGAGCGTTGTAATTTGGTAATAAGGCCGACGTTCGGCAATTTTTTCGAATGCACGATGTATGTAGCCAATCGTTTGAGTAGCGTCCACTATTGTTTCGCCATCCATGGTTAGTACGTTTTGGAATATACCATGCGTAGCAGGGTGCGTAGGCCCTAAGTTGAGCGTGCTATATACCTTTTCGTCTTCTTTTGTTAAATCTAAATGGTGTTCCGAATGTATGGTTTTCATTTCTTTCTTGTATTAAGTCCCCTTGTGGGGGAACCAACGGTCAACGACCGAAAGGAGTTAATTAAGGGGCTTTTTATCTCCCAAAATAGCTATCTTCCAAAATAGCTATCTTCCAAAATAGCTATCGTCCTTATCTGTTCGAGTAGCATCTTCGAGTGGATATTCTTTTCGCATCGGAAAATAATCCATGTATTCAACATTCAATATTCGTATTTGATTGGGATGACCCACAAAATTGATTCCGTAAAAATCGAATGTCTCGCGCTCCATCCAATTAGCTGCCGAATAGAGTGAGACGATGGAGTCAAGTTGAGGATTTGCTTTTGCTACAAAAGCTTTCAGACGAATACGATGATTGTCGACCAAGTTATGGATGTGATAAACCACACCTAGCTCCAATTCCTGTTCAGGGATGTGCACCCCACATATATCGGTCAGAAAAATGTAGTTTTGCTCCTCTTTTAGGTAGGCTATGATTTCTTTGATTGAAGCAGATAGCACCACCACTGTTGGTATATCGGCCGTATCATCAACCGACAATATTTTTTCGTCGAATTTTGTTTTTAATTGCCCTAATATTTCCACCTTGTTCATTAACTAATACTTTAACTAATACTTTTACTAATACTTTTACGAATACTATTACCTACTAATTTACCTTCTTCT
>JAGNPC010000119.1 GCA_017989795.1 Paludibacter sp.
GTGTTGGGCATTTTCATAAAAAGGAAGTTAAAAGTTTGGCCGATTTAACGAAGGCTACACAAGGTTTGGCTAAGCATGAGGCGAAAATTTTACTCTGTCACAATCCTGATTATTGGGAACACAAAGTTTGGGAAGATGCGTCGGTGGCGCTCACTTTGTCGGGACATACGCATGCTGGGCAGCTTGGAGTTGATTTCTTTGGTAAAATTTATTCGCCGGTTGCATTATTATACTCTAATTACAACGGTTTGTATACGCATGAAAATCAACATTTATATGTGTCGCACGGATTAGGATATATTGGATTGCCGTTTATGCTTGGTATTCGCCCTGAATTTAATGTAATTACTTTGAAAAAATAGTTTCTTTTATTGCTGAAATTTTTTCAATCATGCTCATTTCGTAGTCAATATAATGGAGTGTGAAACCTCTTTTTTCCATGCCTCTAAACCAAGTCATCTGGCGTTTGGCAAACTGATGAATAGCAATTTCTAATTGTGTAAATAATTCTTTGTAACTGATTTGATTGGTTAAATAAAGCGTTACAAATTTATACTCCAAGCCATAATAAATCAAATCGTCGGGGGCAATACCTTTGTCGAGTAGGCTTTTAACTTCATCAAGCATACCTTCATCGAGTCTAGCTTTTAATCGTTTACTGATGCGTTCGCGACGTAACTCGCGGTTGATGTCGATGCAGAAAATGGGTCCAACTAATGGTTTAAACTCCGTAGCTGGTGCGTGCGAGCGTAAAGTGAAATCTGCAATTTCGATTGCACGGATGGTTCGTTTATTCGAGTCTAAATCTGTTGTGTTGTGTAGTGGGCCGTAGCTTTCGAGTATCGTTTTAAGCTCTTCACTCGTTTTATGAGCTAGCGATTGTCGCATTTCTGCATTTTCGGGAACTTGCAACAGTTTGTACCCTTTCAGAACCGACTCCACATACAACCCAGTTCCTCCACACAAAATGGGTGTTTTATCTCTGTTCTTTATTTCGGAGTAAGCTTTATGAAAATCGTGTTGGTATTCAAATAAATTATACTTTTCGCCAGCTTCGCAGTTGTCAATTAAGTGGTAGGGTATCTTTCTGTTTTCTACAGTATAATCGGCAAGGTCTTTACCTGTGCCAATATCCATACCTCTATATACTTGGCGTGAGTCGGCACTGATAATTTCGGTGTCGAGTTCGTATGCTAATTGTGCTGCAAGGGCTGTTTTTCCCGATGCTGTGGGGCCTACAATGGTGATTATATCCAGCATGTAAGTTGTTTTATGATTAATTTTAGTTGTAATTTCGATTGCCAAAAATAGAACTTCCTATGCGCACCATAGTGCTTCCACATTCAATGGCTACCTTAAAATCGTCGGACATACCCATCGAAAGTGTTTTAAAGTTACTATCAGTTTGGAAATACTGCGATTTTAAGTCATCAAAAATGCTTTTAAGCATATTGAATTCGGTTTGCACTTGTTCTTTGTTATCTGTAAAAGTGGCCATTCCCATTAAACCGCAAAACTCAATAAACGGGTATTTTGAACGAAAATCTTGATTGAGCATAGCTGTCAATTCGGCTTTGTCGAAACCAAATTTGGTATCTTCGGTAGCAATGTGAATTTGGAGTAAGCAATTTACTTTTCGGTGGCATTTTGCCGCTTGTTTATTTATCTCGGCAAGTAATTTTTCTGAATCAACACCATGTATCAGATGCACATAAGGCACAATATATTTTACTTTGTTGGTTTGTAAATGACCGATAAAATGCCATTGAATGTCTTTGGGCAATCGTTCGTATTTGCCAGTCATTTCTTGTACTTTACTTTCGCCAAAAATGCGTTCACCTTCGTTGTATGCGCTAATTACTGCTTCATCGGGATGAAATTTTGACACACATACCAATTCAACTTGCTCAGGTATTTGTTTGCGAATAGATACTAAATTGCTTGCTATTGACATTTTTAAGTGTTTTGAAAATAAGAAACGCAAAGTTAGGAAAAATTTTGTACCTAACTTTGCGTTTCAATTTTTGCGTTCTGTTTTTTTTAGTCGCGGCGACCTAAATATATCATGATGTAATAGACCAAAGTAGCTAACGAACCCAAAGCAGCTACCACATAAGTGTATGCTGCCGATTTTAAAGCATCTTTAGCAGGTTCGTGTGTACTGTAATTGGTAATACCAGCATTGCTTAACCAAGCCAATGCACGACTACTTGCGTTAATCTCAACCGGTAAAGTGATGAAGCTAAACAAAGTAGTAGTTGCAAATAAAATAATACCAGCAAGCATCAACTGTGGAAATGTATTCACCATCAATATACCAGCCAATAAAACCCACTGCATCCAGTTGGAAGCAAAGCTAACTACGGGCACTAATTTGGAGCGCATAGTAAGCGGTGCGTAAGCTGTAGCATGTTGTACCGCGTGTCCACATTCGTGAGCAGCTACTGCCGCAGCAGCTACCGAGCACGAGTCGTACACACCTTCGCTTAAGTTTACGGTTTTTGTAAGTGGGTTGTAGTGGTCGGTCAATTGACCTGCTGTGGAAATTACTTTAACATCATATATCCCATTGTCGCGTAACATTTTTTCGGCTACATCACGACCTGTCATTCCATTCGGAATGGCAATTTTTGAGTATTTTTTAAATTTGGATTGTAAGCGTGAAGATATTAACCAGCTTAACAAAGCAAATACTCCAAAAATAATTAATCCGTTCAAATCAAACATTTGTCATTTATTTTAAAAATTATGTTTTATCAACATCAAATATCTTGCCATACGACAAATTGTCAGCCTTCAATGATTTTAATCTCCGAAGTCACTTCTATGGCTTTGCGATAGAGTGCACCTACGCCACAATAGGTTTCTTCGGACATGCGTACCGCTTTTTCCAATTTATCTATGGGTAAATCAGTTCCCGTAATGCTATATATGACGTGCATTTTGGTGTAAAACTTTGGGTCTGTTTCGGCTACATCACCTTGAACTTCAATAGATAAGTCTTTGAAGTCGACGCGCATTTTTTTTAGAATAGTTACGATATCCATACCCGAACAGCCTGCAATGGCCGAAAGTAAAAGCTTTTTGGGGCTTGGGCCTAAGTTACTTCCACCACCTGCTTGGGGTGCATCCATTATTAATTTGTGTCCATTTACTTCTGTTTCAAATGCAATATTACCTCTCCATTGTGTGTTTACACTGTGTTTTTCTGCCATTTTGTATTTATTTATTTGAATGAATAATTCTGTTCTGTATGTCTTTTTCTAACATTAAACTAAAAGTTTTTGTTCAATTGGCAAATAAGTTCTATTTTTGAAAAAAAATAATTCGTATGAAACAGTTTCAACTAATCACATTACTCTTAATCATTAGTATTTTAATGCATGCTCAGAACAATACATACAGTTTTTTAATAGGTACTTATACGCAAAACACAACTGCAAAAGGTATTTATTCGTTGAAAATGAATGGAAATGTTGCTCCTAAAACACAATTGCTTGCCGAACTCGAGAATCCTAGTTTTATTAGTTTTAGTTCGGATAAAAAATTTGTATATGCCATAAATCAGAATGAAAACAAATCAGCTGTATCGGCTTATCGCTTTGTTGATGATAAATTGGTGTTTTTAAATCGGGTTTGTTTTGATACAAATGTAGGTTCGTGTCATGTGTCAGTTAGCCAACAGCATGTGATGGTGGCCAATTATGGTGCTGGTAGTGTGTTTGTTGTTGGCCTAAATAAGGATGGCTCGCTAACTGAACTTGTTCAAAAAGTACAACACAGCGGTAGTAGCATACAACTTGATCGGCAAGAAAAGGCGCATGCTCATCAAGCTGTTTTTTCGCCCGATTACAAGTTTTTGCTAGTGAATGACTTGGGTGTAGATAAAGTGTACGTTTATAAATACGATCATCTGAATACAAGTACTCCCTTGACTCTTTCGCAGGAGTTTAGTGTAAAGCCAGGAAGTGGTCCACGTCATCTCACGTTTAATAAATCTGGTAAAATTGCCTATTTGTTGCAAGAGTTGGACGGAACGGTATCTGTATTATGCTTTAAAAAAGGACAATTAAGTTTGGTCTCAAGCTCTACTGTAGTTCGCAAATCGGACATTAAGACTGTTGCAGCTGATATACATTTAAGTTCTGATGAGAAATTTTTGTACGCTACAAATCGCGGTACGGCAAACGATATTACTTGCTTTAAAGTGGCTCGAAATGGTGTGTTAACTTTCGTTCAACAAGTTTCGGTTGAAGGTAACGGTCCTCGAAACTTTGCCATTTCAGCTGATGGTAAACTTGCACTCGTTGGTAATCAGTATACGCATACGGTTACCGTTTTTAATCGTAATACGAAAACTGGAATGCTTAATTTTAGCAATTTAAAAGTAGATCTAGGGTCGCCTGTTTGTATTTTGGAGTATTAAATCCTGACTTTATAATATAGCTATACGACTCTATATTATTGCTATACGACTCTATATTATTGCTGTACGACATTATAAAATTGCTATACGACTCTATATTATTGCTATACGGCTATAAAGTTTAAATATAAAAAGAGCTGCAATCAGAACTAAAATTTCCGTTTGCAGCTCCTTTCGTTGATTTTGAATTGAAAGTATTTTATTCCATTTTTTTTACGCTTTTATTTATTTGCCAATAATAAGCAATGGTTGCAAGCGAAAAATAGACGACAGTTTGTATCCATAGTCCAATTAATTCGAAACGTATTTCGTGTAAATTAGCGCCCATGGAGTTTATTTTTATGTAAGCTTGTATTCCAAAAGTGGATGGGAATAGATAACTTAGCACTTTCCAAAAACTACTGATGTTTGATTGTGGCCACGATACGCCACTTATAAATAACAGTATAATTGAAAAAAATAATAACATAAGCATTTGTGTTTCGCGCTCAGGATTGAAAACGGATAAAAACATTGCAAAAAACACAGTAGCTAGTAAAAAGGGTACTATAAACTGCAACATTACAAGTGCTTGGCCGTGATGTGGGAAGTTGAAAATGAGCGGAACGATACCCAAAATATAGGTGGATAATAGCAAGTAAATACTAAAATACGCCATACTTTTTCCGAACACTACACGGTAAATTTTGCCATGATGCTGCGAACTGCTTACCAATTCATGAAAACGATTTTCTTCACGCGCTGTGCCAGCAGCCATTCCCATTGCAAAAACTAATGTTTGATGTATAATGAGTATAAGTAAAGCAGGCATCAAGAAACTAGCAAAACCCATTCCTCCATTATAAATAATATTACTTGTAGGCTTAATAGTACTTACCACTTGGTTAGCTTGTTGGCCAGTAATACCCATAGATGCTAAACGACTGAATTGTATGTTTTTATTTGCATCAAGAATCACATAGTTTGTACCTAGAACCATCGATCGGTAGTACATAAAACTACTCATGTTACTGTATGTCGATATATTTGCTTGACGACCCATTTGAATGTTTTTGTTGAAATCCGAAGGGAAGTAAATAATTCCATGAATTTTGGCTCTATTAAACTGCTCTTGCGCTTCGTGCATCGAATGAAATTTGTCAACTACTTTTAATTCTCGCGTGGCATCAATTTTCCGTATTAATGCTGCTGATAAGCTGCTTCGCGACTGGTCAACAATAGCAATTGGTACATCTACCAGAGTCTCGTTTTTGTAAATTACGCCATAAAGTAGGGGGTAAATTAGGGGAGCAGCAACAACTAAAATCATAACGCCGCGATCTTTGAAAATCGCTTTTACCTCATCTATCCAGATATGAAAAGTAGCTCTAAAGCCACTTATTGCTTTCGTGTACCACCTACGATTATTTTCTATTTCGTTCATCTTCTTCAAATTATTTAATAGGAAAGTTTTGGTTGATTGCTGCTTTTTTTAGTCGCTTTAAAACTATTAAAGGTAAAAAAGTAAACCCAACCAGAGCAGCTATGTTTATTATCGAATATGCTAAAGGTAAACCGTTTAATGCTTGATTTACATAGATTATAAAGTAGTGCCTGATGGGGAACAAATGGCTGAAAATTTGAATTTGATAAACTAATTGTTCAACAGGGAAAGTAGCGCCTGCCATTGTAATTCCCACCAAACCAAATACAGCAGCTATAGTTATACCGTCGCGTAAAACTGGTGTTATTCCGATAATTAGGACGCCAATAGCCTGATAGGCCAATACGTACATAAAGGTGACAAAAAACATCCAAATTATTGAGCTGTGAAGTGGATATCCCATGTGCTTATAAAGCAGGATATTTGAAATCATCCCTAAAATTGTAAACACAATAGTTTGAGGAATGAGTTTGCCTGTTAATGCAGCTGTAATCGAATTATTAGCTGTAAGGAGCCATTCAGCCGATGTACGTT